>CAYQZL010000194.1:0-7783 GCA_964421975.1 uncultured Rikenellaceae bacterium | reverse complement strand
ATGGTGGTCGTTAACAGTGGTGCATCAGGTTTCCCTGCAGAAAAGAAAACATGATCCCAGTAGATCTGCATATTTGTACTGATCTTTACACGATGATCAGAAGATAAGAATTTCCCGCCAAGGTCTGCTATGACTGTTTTATCCTTACCCATCGGGAAACCAAGGTTGTCGATGACCGTCACCCAATCACCCTCTGTGTTAAGTACCTGTATCAGCGGAGCCACGGCTTTCATGGAATCAGACTGTGTAAGTGAGAAGTTTATACTGGCATCTGTCGGAAATACCCATCCCTGTAAAAAGAGCAATACTTCATCACTGACATCAAGGTCTCCGGGATCAAGGATCAGCTCTTTCATTTCCGTGATGCCCTGATACTTATCATTAAGAAAGTTAGAGATATATATGTCATCTTTTTCAGAAATGAATTCCATGAGGTCATTTCCGGAGGCATCATATGCCGAGACAGGTATATGCTTTTTACTTACCTGGAATATTTTCATTCCCGGGAAAGGTGGTGGAGTGAACTGTTCCTCGACAAAAATGTTTACCGAATCGGGATGATCAACCGCAACAAGCTCTATTTTATCAGTATAGATTGTTTCCCAAAGTTCGGAAGTCACCTGAATTGAATAAACACCATCCAGAGGCTTAAGCATTTCACCGGGGATCTTAATATAATCGTCAGATGCTTCGGCAAAACCAAAAGTGGTTTCTCCACCCATAATACCGAGTGGCATTCCTAGAGCGCTCCGCCAAAGGATATCTTTCACGAAAATATATTCATTTCCATCCCATGTATAGAGGAAGGGACAGGATCCTTTGAGCATCTGGGTCTCGATAATTGACTGGTCTGTTTCAGGGAAGAACATATTCTGTGGTACCCCGTTTGTCCATGTTATCCTTATTACATCAGCCTTCGACCTGTTACCGATCCCGAAATGGATGTCGGGATCCGTAACGACCATCGACTGATACAGATCTCCCGCCCTGAGCTCCACTTTTGCTCCTATACCGAAGAAATTATTCTTTGCGCTGCCGGTACGTAATCCTACCAGTTTCATGTTTATGAAATGACCTGCATTTCCTCCGTCGTTCCTGAGAAGACTTATTCCTCCGGTCATTCTTCCAAGAATGATATCGAGATCGCCGTCATCATTATAGTCCAGTAATGAAATATTGTATCCCGATTTTATATCTTCCGGTAAAAGCTCTGACACATTCGTAAATACACCCTTGCCATCGTTACGGAAAAGAAATATGCCTTTTCCTCCTTTGACTGTAGATTCTCCGGCAATAAAAAGGTCGAGGTATCCGTCATTATTAAAATCGATAAAGGAAGCATCACAGGCTGTCAGGTTCCTGACCGCTGCGAATAATTCCTTTGACCGTATATCCTTTTCAAATGTTCCGTTACGAAGGTTCCTGTACAGGGTAATGCCTGAGGCTTTTGAAGCCACGACAAACAGATCGGAATATCCGTCATTATCATAATCACCACAGGCAGCAGCCACTGATCCACCTTCACTTTTCAGTCCCGACTGATCCGTTATATTCCTCATGTAACCCTGCCTCTGATTTGAAAAGAGAATATTGCTTCCGGTCTCATTTACGACAAACAGATCTATATCTCCGTCCTCGTCAAAATCAGCAAACACCGCATCATTTGTCTTTACATTTTCACCGGAGACACCTGCTTTCTGACCCTGTTCAAGGAATGTACCGTCGGCATTATTACGATAGAGCCGGTTAAGGCCGTTCCGTGCTTCAAATATATCGAGGTCTCCGTCGTGGTCATAATCAAAGAAAAACGCCATCCTTCCGGGGGTTTTATCTCCTGCTTTTGATTTTGCTGTTACATTTTCGAATGTCCCCTTTCCTGTATTCCTGTAGAGCAGATTTCCCCCTTCGTGCAGGACATAAAGATCCATATAACCATCATTATCATAATCCGCAAATTTTGCTGAATAATCCCTGCCAGTATGATTGATTCCTGCAGCACGGGTTACATCCCTGAAACGTCCAAGTTCATTATTCAGAAGATAATGCCTGCATTGCTGAGATCCTCCGGTACAGCTGCTCACATAAAGGTCAATATCTCCGTCGTTGTCATAATCGGCAGCAACGGTAGTGGCATAACTTAAAGCTGAACTGCTGCTTTGGGTGGAAGGTTTTATCAGGTCGAGACCTGCTGCTGAAGTGGCATTTGTAAAATGAACCGATGCGGAAGCAGTGGCAACATCACTTGTCCGGGAAATGGTTGTCTGATCAAAAGTTATAAGTGGGAATCCCACCAGTGATCCACCTGGACCCTTGAGCATCATAATCCCTGCCTGATAAGGGGCAGATACTTTAAGGAAATTTTGAAAAATTGTAAAAGAATTAAGCGCTTTTGCCCTGTCTTTGTTATGAAGAAGTGTGATTGTCTCCTTATAATAATTCCCCGCCTCTGACGGAAATGCAGGATATTGCTTTTTTAATATTTCCAGTTGCTCAATTGCTTTGTCATACTCTCCTTTCCTGATATAAATATCGGTCAGGTTTAATCGTGGTACCACATTTGCAGGAGCGGCATCGGCAAGTCTTTTAACATAAAGCTCCCTGTTTGCTTCGGCATCTGCTCCGGGCATCACAGAATACAATTCAGATAAATTATAAAGTATCTTTACATGTGAGGGCGAATATTTCAACGCCTGCTGCAATTCTGATATTGCTGCTTCCTGTTCATTGTTCATCTGGTATACTGTTGACAGGATCAATCTTATATCCGGATCACGCGGATCCATTCTGATGGCTCTGAAAAGCTGCTTTTTGGCCTCCGGATATTTACCCATACGTAAATATGTCAGGCCGAGATTTGCATAACCCAGCTTTTCCCTGGGTGCAAGCTTTATAAGCCTGAGAAATTGCTTTTCCGCATCTTCCAGCTGAAACTCTTCAAGATATGCCAGTCCGAGTGTCCTGACCGTTATCAGCTCCTGCGCTCTCTGCTGATCCCTGTCCTGAGAATAAGTGCAGCTGATAATTATAAGCATTCCTGCCAGACAGATAAGAACAGACTTAAATTTATGCATCTGATTGTTTATTTCATCAATAAATACTGCAAGACAAAATTATAAAAATATAGCCACCCAAACCAGATGAGACCAGGTTCAGTTTACTGAATTCAGGCAAGCTCATTTTATGACAGATGCAGGTATACCTCTTCTAGTGAGAGTCAGTGTGAATTTACCAGTTCTGTTTCCGTTGTCATCGAAGCGAACAATCCCTGTAACACCATGATATTCAATCTCCTCAAGGGCTTTCTGTATCCCTTCCCGATCGGGAGTCCCGGCCTTCTCAAGGGCATTTAAAAGAAGGTTCATCCCATCATAGGCAAAGGCAGCGATCATTCCCGGTGTTTCTGAGAAGCATCTGCGGTATTCCCTGACAAAGCTGCCGGCCAGGCTTGTATTCCAGGTAGTGGATGGGACAACCAGGCGGTTATCATATTGAATTAAATCATTCATTGTTAAAAGATCCTCATCCAAAAGAGAAAGAGATCCATAAATATTCCGGTCAGTTTTATTTTTCCTGATTAACATGAACAGCTTATGGGCAATAAGCGGATTGCAGAACAGGATCACCGGACCGGACCCGGTTTTCCCGATCCGGCTGATCAGTTTGTCATGATCATCCTTATAATCTTCATAATGAAATATGAGCGGATCTGTTATTTTTCCGGGATCTGCCGCCCTCAGAAAAGCCGTGAGTGATAATTGTGAATCATAATCTTTTCCGGAGATAATCACCACTCTTCCGGAATTTTTTTCTGTAATAATATCTTCTGCCAGTAATTCTGCCTGCTGAATATCATTCGGGATACAGTTAAAGAACCATGGCACGAATGCCTGAGCGAGTGTCGGATCTGCCGGCCAGGCTGAAACGAACACAACAGTGGATTTTGTTGCTGCCTGTTCCACCAGGTGTGCATTTCTTCCGTCGTGTGATCCGAGCAGAGCCCATACCTTCTCATTGAAAATAAGGTCTACAGCCTGTTTTGATCCTGTTCCCCACGGACCTTCCATAGATCTGACAACGAGCCGGAAAGGTCGGCCGTTCAGTCCGCCTTTTTCATTAGCGATGTTAACAGCCATTCCGGCGCCGCGAATTGCCGAGGTATAACTGCTGTCCTGCACCAGTAATCCTATTTTTACCGGCTGGCAAAATATGGCCGTCCCGGTTACAGAGAAGATTATTATAATGATCAGGAAAAGTTTTACGAAGGGCTTTAACCAAAAGTCACCCATAGAGGGCATAGCTATCAACCTCAAGAATTTAATAACGAAAATAAAAATAATTATCGGGCTCATTAATCTGTTAGTTTCCCCTCCTTTTAAAGGAGGGGTGGCCAGACAACAAAATCATCTGACATGCAGAAATATAAATGGTCTGGCCGGGGTGGTTGATTCACTTTTTTAATTTTACTTTTGTTTTAATGGATAACAATCACTTATTCATCTGAAAAAAGTTTCAAAACTCGTAGGTCATAAATGAGAAATAAGTCCACTTCTGCTGAATCCGTTTTAAACCACCCCGGCCGGGAAAGCAGAATTATAAACATTTCAAAATCAGCAATCCCGGCCACCCCTCCTTCAAAAGGAGGGGAAACTTGTATCTCCCAAACTACTTAAATTGACGACAATGCCCTAAAAGATTAATGGGGTACTAATTCAGGAAACTCCACCTTAAGATTTCTCATAAAACATCCCTTCCAATTGCCTTTGCCAGCTTTTTCAGCTCACTCATCAGTTGAGAGAACTCATCAGGGCTCATCGACTGATAACCGTCACAGAGAGCTTCGTCGGGTTTATAATGGACTTCCATTATGAGTCCGTCTGCACCTGCGGCAACTGATGCCTTTGCCATTGAGGGAACCAACCAGCGGTGACCTGTGCCGTGGCTCGGATCAACAATTACCGGAAGATGTGAAAGGTTTTTCAGAACAGGGACCGCTGCAAGATCGAGAGTATTTCGTGTAGCTGTTTCGAAAGTGCGTATTCCTCTCTCGCAGAGAACAACCTGGTCATTTCCCTGGTTAAGGATGTATTCGGCTGAAAGCAGAAATTCCTCAATGGTTGCCATCATACCGCGTTTAAGCAATACCGGTTTCTTTGTCCTGCCGACTTCTTTCAGGAGAGGGTAATTATGCATGTTCCGCGAACCGACCTGAAGCATATCTGCATGTTCCGCGACAAACTCAACCTTTCGTGTATCCATCACTTCGGTTACAAATGGAATTCCCGTCTCCTTTCTCACTTCAGCAAGCATTTTTATTCCCTCATCACCAAGTCCCTGGAAATTATAAGGTGATGTACGGGGTTTGAATGCACCTCCTCTGAGGATCATTCCACCGGCACGTTTAACATTCCTTGCTGTCTCAAGAAGCTGCTCATGACTTTCAACCGCACAGGGTCCGGCAATGATCACAACTGATGAAGAACCTATCTCTATCCCCTTCACATTTACTATGGTCTCGTCGGGCTTTGACTTTCTGCTGACCCTGACAGGCACAGAAAATCCACAGGAAAGTAAGGGGTCATTGAATTTTTTTAATTCCATGTCATATCCTCCGGGTATGTTTTATCAATATCCCATATTAACTTTTTTATAAATCACATCCTCTTTTTTGAATTCAGGGGCTGGAGAAAACTCAAATCTGCCTTTATTCACCTTTGCCATAAAGATCGGCCTGAGGTTATTAAAAGCAGCGTCGAAGATCACGATACCGGTAGCGCCTCTGTATCCCTGGAAGGTTTTCAGATCAGTAAGAATGTCTCTTACGAGAGCACGGTTAAGGCCCACCTTGTGAATTGCTTCAATTATCATATTTACAGCATCATATGCATGAGCAGCAAACACATTCGGTTCCTGGCCGAAACGTTTTATATAAGCACTTTTGAAAGCTTTCAGCTTAGGATCGTCAGCATCCGGATTATACTGGCATGTAGTCACAATTCCCTCGGAATATTTACCTGCCGCTTCAAGGAATTCAGGATTGACCATCCGGTCTGATCCGTAAACCGGCTGATTCATACCCAGTTCCCGTATTTGCCTTACTATCAGTCCTGATTCTTTTGCATTTCCCCATATTTGTATAGCATCGGGATTAATTTTTTTTATCCTTTCAAGCTGTGGCCTGAAATCAGTTTCAAGGTCATTAAAACGTTCCTCTATCACCGGCGGATATCCGAGTCGTGTAGCAGAACGGTTAAAATGAAGTGTCCCGACCCTTCCATAACGGTTATTAGCTCTCATCAGTGCAACTCTTGAATGTTTATCCTTTATATAGATCTGGTTAACCAGTGCATAGCTGCTCTGACGGTCATCAGGAATATTACGCAGAACCCATGGTATATTGGTCTCAGTAAAAGTGGGATCAGGGTCCCCCGGGTTGATCACGGGAATCTCAAGCTTAAGGGTTGCCCGGATGGCGACATGTGAGTTAATGTCATCAATAGTACCGATCCAAGCCCAGACTCCCTCATCGTCCATTTTAACTATTTCATTTGCGGCAGCTCCCCAGAGACCGACGTCATTATGGATCATCAGTTTAAAGGGTATTCCTCTGTAACCCCCTTTCTTATTTGCTTCCTCAACTGCCAGCAAAGAGCCCTGGAGCATTTGTTCCCCCAGTGGCTGGATGATTGATCCCTCAAGCGGACCGAGGAATCCCAATCTGACCTCCTTCAGATTGCCCGGAGGGGGAAGCTCCCTGCCGGCACCGTAAAACCAGGTAGGGGTAAGAAAATGGTACTTATATGCCTTCTGGTATTTATCATATGCAACAAGCTCATCGGGTATATTACCATAGTTCGGGCTCTTCTGCTGACCCTTTATCATCACTGATACAGGTAAAAGTAACAGCAGAATAACAGCAGGAAAGATTTTTAAATCTGGCTTCATATCGGATATCTTTCTTTTTAATACTTATTCATCAGTTCGCCGCGGCAGACTCCTTTTGAAGTGGCTACCCACAGAAATTCATCTTCGGCATCCACTCCTATTGTGAAATTATGGGAGATGGAAGGAGACAGCTGCACTTCCCTTACCAGTGTATTAACGTTTTTAATAATTGCCCGGCCGTTAATGCTGTTATCATCCCTTTTATAGGTCACCCAGTTTGTTCCATCGGTACAACTCAGACCGTTATCAGAACAGACAAACACATATTTCCCTTCAGCTCTCAGGAAATTGATAAAATTACTTGCAAGACCGCTGTCGTGATCAAAGTAACCTTTCCAGTTCTTGCCGTCATACCGGCTCATCCCGAAATATGTTGAAACCCACAAAATGCTGTCGGAATATGAAGTTGCAGTCGTTATATCATGGATAACACCATCATCGGGCTGAAGGTCTATTTCCATGAATCCGTCGGGGTCAACATAATCCCTGAAGTGTTTTGTGGCTGTATTATATTCAATAACTCCTCCTCCCCATGCAGCGATCCATACTTTACCGTCACCGGCAGACAATGCATAAGTCCATGGTTCATGCATCGGTGCATTCATTTCGGTAAAGATCTCCCACTGTTTTGTACGTGTATCATAATGTCCTGCACCACCGCCTGTAGCACACCACACATCATACCCGAAGCAGAAAACATTATAAACCAGATCGTTGGGCATTCCGCTGTTAAACTGGTTGAATGTCTCGAATTTTCCTCCCGACCAGCGGTTCAGTCCACCCAGAGTACCAATAGATCGGAAGAGCACACGTCTGAACTCCAGTCACCGCTCATTATCTC
>CAYQZL010000193.1:628-7799 GCA_964421975.1 uncultured Rikenellaceae bacterium | reverse complement strand
CCTTCTAAATCAGCAATCAAGAAAATAAATAAATCTTAAGTTGACGCGTATGCCCTCATGGGGCACAGTGTCATGTTATGTCAGAATATTTAAATCTGAGAAGAAGAACATTCCCCATATGCTTGAGATACTTGTGAAGGACTCAGGAGTTGGAATTACCAGGGAAAATCTTGAAAAGATATTTGACAGGTTCTACCGGGTTGAAGGTCAATGGGAAAAGGACGGATCGGGTGCCGGCATAGGATTATCTTTGTCAAATGAATTTGTCGGACTCCTAAAAGGAACAATAAAAGTCACAAGTGAGCCGGGATCCGGATCTTTATTTGAAGTTTCCATTCCCCTCGGAAAAGATCATTTGAAAAAGGATGAATACACAATAATAAAATCTGCAGGTAATGAAGAATCTGTCAGTCAACACCCCGGTGACCCATTGATCGGGGATGAGGAAAAAGATCCTTTAGCTCACAAAAAAAATATCCATGTGCTCGTCATTGAAGATAATGCCGATCTCAGAAGCTTTATAGCAGATAGTCTCTCACAGGAGTACCATGTTTATCAAGCTGATAACGGAAAAACAGGACTTTCAGTTGCGTTGGTGAAAATTCCTGACCTTATTTTAACAGATGTCATCATGCCTGATATGAACGGAGTTGAACTGTGCAGCAGGATAAAAAATGATGAGCGTACCAGTCATATACCTGTTATCATGCTTACTGCAAAAACAACGAGTGATGATAAGATGGCGGGACTGAAATCCGGGGCTGATGATTATCTCTTTAAACCATTTGAAGTTCAGGAATTATTAGTAAGAATTTCAAATCTGATCACCTTGCGTGAGAAGTTACGGTTGAAATTTGGTTCCCTGACCGGCTTTGAACATACTGCAGGTCACATCGAAAGCCTGGATGAGCGTTTTATGAGAAAAGTACTTTCAGTAATTCATGATAACCTGAAAGATTTCGATTTTGATGTAGGTGTTCTTCAGGAAAAAATCGGTATGAGCCGGGTTCATCTCTACAGGAAACTTAAGGCAATAACAGGTTTGTCACCGAGTACTCTGATCCGCAATTTCCGGATGAAAGAAGCAGCCAGCATAATCGGAAATGGTTCAGTGAATCTTTCGATACTGGCAATGTCGGTAGGATTTTCTAATCCTTCACATTTCGCAAAATGCTTCAGGGAATATTTCGGAGTACCACCAAAGGAATATGCTGAAAAACAGAAGAAGCGGTGAGAGGTGAGAAAATAGTTGTAGCTTACCTGTGCTCTTCGCTCTTAGCTCTTCGCCCTTAGCCCTTAGCTCTGCGCTCTGAGCCCTGTGCTCTTCGCTCTTCGCTCTTAGCTCTTCGCCCTTAGCTCTGGGCTCTGTGCCCTGAGCTTTTCCCGATAAAATGTAACCAGATTGGTGTTTTATGTAACCACAGAGGTTGATTTAGTCTGTACAATGGGTGTAACTTTGTTTAGATCCAGAGGTTATTAATATCCGAATCAGAAATCCACATAAATGAAATTAGTGTGTTCAACTATTAAAATACTATTATGAAGAAGTTGTTTTTTCTGATCATTGCTGCAGCATGCATAATTGCATCCTGCTCAAAAAACGACCGGTTTGATCCAGGTCAGTTTCCTGCCGATGCTTTCCATAAGTCAATTCCTGCTCATGTTCCTGTCGTAGTTATACCTCCGGATGAGGATGGCGATGGCGACGATACGGAAGAGCTTAGCTCTGCAATAGATAATGCAGAACCTGGTACTCTAATAAAACTTCTGGAAGGTGAGTATTATGTAGGCTATATGGAATTATATGGCTTCCACGGATCGATAATTGGCGCGGGAAGTGAAAGAACAATTATAACGTGTAAACCTCCTATCGCGACAAATTCCCAGTTTGCAAAGAATCAAACACCTGGCTGGTGGAGATTAATTGGCGGTAATATCCTGATTTCCGGTATTACATTCAGAACTCCTGACGGATTTCTGGCTGATGATGTTCATTATGCTCTTGGAAGAGATGTATATGCCATGTTCATGGTAAATAATTATAACGACATTTATTATCATCCGGAAGATCCTCAAAAAGTCGTGATAAAAAATTGCGTATTATCAGGAGGAACAAATTCGGATATGAGCCAGGACCCATTCTGGGTAACGGATCATAATATCTGGCAGGGGATCTGGATAGGTCCAGATTATGACCTGCCGAAAGAAGGAATTGATTATCCTCTAACAAAAGGTGATTATTTGATAACTAACTGTTGTTTTAATCACTTCCTGAACGGGGCTGAAGGCTGCGGTTTAGGGGAAAAGACAAAAATGTCAGTCACCTTCAGCAAGTTGACTAATTGCTATGCACCTCTCTATTTTACTGCTAATTACAATGCTAGCATTTTCGTTACCAGCAATTCTTTCTCAGGATCAGTATTTGGTGCTGATGTTTTAATCGAGGATATTGACTTTGGTTGGCTCCCGGCAGTCAGCATTAAACCGATAAAAAGATCCTTGTATTCAATTACAGGTAACATTTTTAATACCTCAGCTCAGATTTCTTCAATTCTGATTTGGGATACCTGGATAGCTATTAATCCAGAACAAAGGTTACCTATGCTGGCTATATTCAAAGGGAATCTGTTCAACCTGGCAGACGGAAGTACCGGGATAAGCGCTATCAACAGCCAGGATGCCGTTGTAAAAAACAACAGGTTTACCGGCTCATGCGAAACAGGAATATTAATTGACGGAGCATCGACCGACCGGAATGGAACTCAACTTCCTAATGAAGTCTATGCTAAAAATGCTCTTGTGTTGGGAAATAACTTCAGTGGACTGAAAACATCTTCAGCAGCAGTTGTTTTGGGTGAAAAATCAATGGACTGCACAGTTATCGGAACCGGAAAAGAAGTGGTAATTGATAATGGGATTAATAATAGGATCACTGGAATGAAGAATCATAATGGAGGTTATCATTTTGGCCGGTCAATAAGGGATAATTTCTGGATGATGAGAAGTATGGGGCATAAATAAAGTAAAGATCAGGATTATTATCATTATCCTGAATATCCGGAGGCTGTCTTAGGATCCCGTTTACTTGACAGCCTCTTTTTTTCTGATATTGAAGATCATAATTGCAATCTAATAATGATGATATTTTATCATATCTTTATGGTTAAATATCTGGAGATGAAAAATATCTTGAATAAAAACATTCTTACAGGTCGGAGGGCATTCATATCAAAAATCTCTGCAGCCGCAGCCATAGGGTTGACAGGTGTTCCCTTATTCGGAAATACCTTTTCAGTACCCGGACCGGAAATCGGTTGCCAGTCAGAACCGGTTATTCCAACCATCTCTCTTGGTCCACACAGTATAAGCCGGCTGATAGTCGGATCAAATCCTATCTCAGGATATTCATACCTGGGTAATCACACCGACCGTCAGATGAAGGATTATTTTACAACAGAAAATACAGTGGAATTCCTTCTCAAATGTGAAAAAGCCGGTATCAATACACACCAGGGATCGGCCAGAATGGAATACTTAAAGCCATTACGCGAGCGGGGTTCAGGCATAAAATTCATTAACCTCAGTTCCGACCGACTGAAAATCAAAGAAATAATAAACACTGCCAGCCCGATAGCGATCGTACATCATGGCGGTGTAACTGACCGCCTGTTCTCGGAAGGTAATTCAATGATCGTACATGATTACGTAAAGGCGGTTAAGGATACAGGACTGCTTGCAGGGGTATCGGCTCATAATCCTGATGTGATCAAAGAAATAGCTGATCAGGGATGGGATGTCGATTTCTTCATGACATGCTTCTACTATCTTACTCGTAAAGAGAATATGAAGGAGGGTACACCGACACTTCCGACAGGCAGCTATCTGTTTTATAAAAATGATCCGGCTGTTATGACAAAGGTGATCAGACAGGTCAGACAACCCTGTCTGGCTTTTAAGATCCTTGGAGCCGGAAGGTTATGTTCTTCTCAGGAAGTAGTAAAAGCTGCTTTCAGGTATGCATTTGAGAATATCAAACCCATAGATGGTGTTATAGTCGGAATGTTCCCATGGTTCTTCGATGAGATCTACGCCAATTCGCAATACACAAGAGAGCTGGGTAAATCAGCAGAACAAATCCATAAGGACATCTGAAGTTAGGTCCCGGAAATCAGCACTGTTCAGAAACTGTATTTGAGCACTCTTCCCGGAAGCCTTTCGAACAAAGAACTCAATGAGCCCTGGTTTTCGATAATATTAACAGCTTCAGCGAACAATGGTGCTACAGAAATGATGTCAATTTTCTCATTGTTCTGAATATAAGGATTGTCAACAGTATCGGTAACAATAAGTTTACATATATCACTTGCCATCAGTTTTTGAATTGCTTTTTTGTCAAGCAATCCATGAGTTACCATCGCATATATCTGCTGAGCACCCTTTTTCCGCACTACATTTGCTGTCTCGATTAAAGTTCCTCCGGATATCGTAAAATCATCAACGATTACAGCTTTTTCAATTGTAACCGGACCAAACAGATCTCTTACTTCAGCATTTTCCGTATGATCCTTTCTTGTTTTTTCACAAATAAAAACCGGGACTCCAAGGTAAGATGCATATCGTCTGGCATTTCTCGCAAAGCCTGCATCGGGAGAAACAACTACCAGGTTGCTGATATCCTTGGTTTTAAGAAATTCACATAATAAAGGATGGGCATAAAGATTATCAACAGGTTTTTTAAAGAATCCCTGTATCTGAGCACTATGAAGATCGATTGTAATAACCCTGTCTGCACCGGCAGCTTCTATACAGTCAGCACACACCCTGGCTCTTATCGAAACCCTGGGTTCATCCTTCTTATCTGCTTTGGCATAACTGAAATAGGGCATTATCACGGTAACTGAATTTGCACTCGACCTTTTAAATGCATCTATCCAGAATAACAGTTCCATAAAAGAATCATTTGCATTTAATCCCACTGTCTGAACAAGATATATATCCTTATTCCGTACATTTTCCTTTATCTTGACATAGGTATTACCCTCGCTGAAATGGAACGTTTCCGATTCGCCGGGTTCTATATTCAGATATTCACAAATCTTACGGACAAATCCGATGCTCGAGGATCCGGCAAAAATCCTTATGTGGTCATTTCTCTTTTTCATAACATTTATATTACTCACAGAAAGTACTCAGGTAACAACTATATGGTATCTGCAAAAATAAGATTTTTTAGCTTCTTCATCCTCCCTGCCAATACAACTGAAACCCGGAGAAAGTTCTTATATATTATTGATTATATGATATATAGATCATACTTTAAGAGATTATTACTAAATTATTTACTTACTTTACCCGAAAAATATAAGTGATGTTGCTTATTTTCTGTAACTTATGATGAAAAAAATTTGGATTTTCTAAAAATTGTTATTATATTAGCAGCGCAATACGGTTAGTCCTGTAATAATGTAACTACTTACTGACAACTAACTTAGGTTTTATTCACTTTGTCTGAAATTGGTATATTACTTTAAGAATGATGTGATGCTCAAAACAAAAAGTCATGGAATTGAAAGAAAGCACTGTTGAGAAGCTGACATGTCAATGCAGAGATCTGGAGCGCAGATATGAAGAATTTCGTCTTGATTATGAACTGATTAAAGATCTCTATGCTACAAAACCCACACTTGAAAACCACAAAAAACTTCATGCTGTACACAGTAAGCTCATCCTTTGTTCTGAAGAATTAAGTGAATCACAGAACAGGCTTATAGAAGCATACTGGTCTTTTTTTGGGGTAAGGCACTGGCAATTCAGACCCGGAAGAGAAAAGAAGGGGATGGCCCGTGCATAGATCACATGGTGGTTTTTAAAGTGATGCCATTAAAGAATCTGCTGCGACCTCGAAATATGCGGCAGCTTTACCCAAATCACGTAATCGTTCATCCCTGTTAGGAATACCCTGAAGTTCCATTAAAAGACCTTCCACCTGGTAGGCTTGTAACAACCTGTGTGACAGATCCATGGCAGTCTGTTCGCCTACATAATCCCCGATAGCCTTGGGCAGTTGTTCAGCATATTCGCGCATCCTGGCACAATCTCCATGTGGTGTGTTGTAAGCCCTGAGTTCACTCTCGACATGATTCAGTGTAGAAGAGATTTTCTGATAATACCTTGCAATGGCTTCTTTCCTTGCCGGTGTTGCTTTTCCAACCACCTTTGAATTTTCATTCAGCAGCTCACGTGCCAGTACAAGATACGCATCAATAAGATCCTGCGGCCGCTTTTCAATCTGGACGAGCATTACTGTTGCGGGATCAATACCTGTTCTGCTGACCAGCACAGGTATATCTTCTTCACGAATGCCCTCCAGCATCAATGCGGCAATTCCCTGATCAAATGCTTCCTTTACCGACCGGCCATAACCCAGGGCACTGTAAAAATATTCGGAAAAGGTAATTGCAGCTTCATCTCCTATCTCGCTTTTCATCCCGATAACACAATCAATGACCTCTGAAATCGCTTTTGCCTGTACTTCCGAGTAACAGGCATTCAGAACCACAAGGCGGATGTTATCTTTTACACACGAAAAGACCTTTTTCAGTGTATCGGCAGAGACGGCTTTTTCTTCACCTTTATCATCAGTGAAGACAAGCCCTTCTTCACCCAGACCATGTCCGCTGAAATGAACTATCGTCGGCTTGTGCTGGTTAAACTTGTCCAGAAGATCTGTCGGACGTGCAGCCCAGGCAGTTATAAATTCAAGGGAATCCCTATAATCAGTGGTCCGGATTTTCTCCTCAATCGAACGGGCTTCCTCATCAAGGCTCAATTTTTCAGTATGCTCAGGATTGCTTGCTACGAAAAGAATTCTTGTCTTATTCATCTGAAAGTTCTTTTGATCCTCTTACGAAGATATTAAATAATGACTTAACTGCTTCTTAAGCAATATGTATAAAAATTAACAAATTTCTTATAATGTATGATAAGAGTATTTTAATTTAATTTGCACACGGAAATTATTAGTGTTCGTAAGAGACAAGTAACACATTAATGATCAATCCGCACGAAATGGGTGATTACTTTTAAAGAAGGATTAATATTATTAAATAGAAATTTTATGAATAACAGGGAACTCGAACAGACACTTGTGCTCATTAAACCTGATGCACTT
>CAYQZL010000193.1:0-618 GCA_964421975.1 uncultured Rikenellaceae bacterium | reverse complement strand
CTACACTCTTTCCCTACACGACGCTCTTCCGATCTATACAGGACTGCATTATTGCGGTACGAAGATAGTGCATGTAAGCAAGATGCTGGCCGAAGAACATTATGCTGAACACAGGGGTAAGGTTTTTTTCCCTGCAGTTGTGGAATATTTGATGGGACAAAGCCATTACATCAATAATCCATCAAAGCAAAGGGTGATAGCGATCGTATATCAGGGTAATGATGCCATCAGAAAAGTACGGGAAATTGGTGGTCCGACAGATCCGCATAAAGCCAGGACCGAAAAACCGGGCTGTATCCGGTCTCTTGGCACAATGGTCCCTCTCAAGGATGCTGAAGGTAATGTAATAGGTCAACGTATTGATAATCTTATTCATGCTTCTGATTCATTTGAATCGGCAGAACGGGAAATTAAATTATGGTTCAAACCGAATGATATACCGCCATTGATGCAGGCATATCCAACTGAACAAAGCACTGAATTTTACTACTTCAGAGAAAACAAACTTTACAGAAAACATGAACCTGACAGCTTCTGTATACGTGCCCCTGCGGATGATTAATTGAAATATGACATGGAAATATTACGGAAAATTAGTAAATGCCTTCAGGCAGCAGG
>CAYQZL010000192.1:0-7882 GCA_964421975.1 uncultured Rikenellaceae bacterium | reverse complement strand
CTACACCCTATCCTACACTCTTTCCCTACACGACGCTCTTCCGATCTATTAGGATCATGCAGGTTTGGATTAGAGCCGGCTCAGGCCGCATCCGATAATAACATGCCGCAGGCTACGCGACTTAGGAGAACGGGGTAACGCTATTATTACAAACAGGTCGCCGCTATGCGGCTAAGAGAATCCGGATTAATGCCTTTCCTGATCCCTCAACACTCATCGCTCACCCCGCCTCCACAAAGCTTAGGCGGGCAAAGCACTCACATCTCATCCCTCACAAATCACCGCTCATCTCTTATCTCTCACCGCTCACAACTCACATCTCACTGCTCAACTTCTTACCGGACCTTCGCTCCCGAAAAGAAAGTAAAAGCAAAATCATCTGTAATATTTCCACTCACAGTTGCCGGTGGGGTAGGATCATTGACATAGCCCCATAACTCAACTGTTTCGTCCTTTGCCAGAAATACTGTCAGATCAATGTCGACCATTTCAGAAGTTCCGTTTGAATACTTCCAACAACCATTATAGTTTTTACCTCCTGCTCTCAGGTAGGCATAAATCAGATATCCTTCAGTAATGCGTGTAAAATGAATTACCCCCCTGAACGTATAGATACCAGCTTCGGGAGCAGTAAAAGTGCTGGTAGTTATGTTGAATGCATTTCCCTGGTTCTCCCATACCATTCCGCCGGAACTGAAATCAATCTTCTTTACAGTTCCAATGGTTGGCCAGTCGTAGTCTGTTGTAAGTTTTACCTCGAAATAGATATGATCAACTGTTGGAGCAGGGACCGGTTCCCAGGTAGCAAGACCGTTTGCATCAGAGGTCAGAACCTGTCCGGCAGCCGGAGTACCACCAGAGATTTTTATTTGTCCGTTTATATCAAGTTTTGTTTTAGGTTCGGAAGTTCCTATACCTACCCAGCATTCAGAACCTTTATGAAGGAAATGTAATCCGGTAAATGGATTTCCAAGGTTCTCATTGTTCAATGAGAAACCGGCTGATGGATCTGATGTAAAATACCATTCATTGCCAGGCTGGTTATTATTGCCGATCATTAACTGCTGGCCCGGGCTATTTCTTATATGTAATAAGGCCTCAGGTATAAATCCTGTGCCAATGCCAACATTTGTACCGTTATCAAAGATTATCCCTGTTTCAAGTCCTGTTCCATTGCTTCTGGGAATTCGATTAGCTGAGATTCCGGTCACCTTGTTTGCAGCTAAAGAAGCTATTTGACCGGAAGTTATACCAGCCGTTGCAGAAAGTTGTGCAGACGTGATACCTGAAAGTCTGGCAAGTGGCAGGATACCTGTTGTGATATTGTCTGCATTGATACCTGTTCCGATTTTAGATCCTGACAGGCTCCCGTCTTCAAGATCTTCAACATCAGCATCCATGTTGGTCAGATTATTCCAGTGTACAGATGCCTGTCCGCTGGTCTGAAGATTGGTCTTCGTGTAATAATTTCCTGATGCACCCGTCCAAACCGGATCAGTCTCCGTATAGGAAGCTGTTTTTTCGGAATATAAAGAATATGGAACACTCAAAATCTGGCTCTGGCCTGTAATCGTATAACTTGAACCACCTTTCGGATCCATTTCTGTTTTCAGAAAATAAGGACCGTTCGACCAGTCGATCTTGGAAAACTCTCCTGTTGAAGGTGTTCCGCTTCCTATTGCAAGGGTAAGAAGTCCGTTTTCATTTGTGGAAGGATTGGGGGAGTATGTCTCCTGATAAACAATTATCTGGATAATGCTTCCCCGCAATATTGTGGTCCGAACTCCTATGCTCTGTTTGGTGACCAACTCACCACTGGCAGTCCTGACAACGCACTGATAGCTAGTAAATTGAGGTGGTTGTGCGAAGACAATTGCAGTTAAGGACACAATTGCTGAAAGAGTAATTAATTTTTTCATCTGATTTTTTTTATTTTTTAACGACTTTAAAAACTTTGACCTGGAGATTATTTTTAATTATTTTTAAAAGATAGATACCTGACACCATATCATCCATAAGTATCAGAGTCTCCCTGTCTTCAATCTTAAAGTCCTGAATTATTATTCCATTCATATTCCAGAGCTGGAAACTCATATTGCCATCTTCAAACGATCCGATGACAAGCTTAAGGCTGCCTTCGACAGGATTGGGATATATCATACAATCCAGAGTTATATCCTCTGTATTTTCAATTGCCGTTACAATTGAGATCTCATAAGGTTGCTGAACACCCTGTATTATAAAACCGGTCGATCCGGTGAATTGATTGTATACTACCTGACCGACAGTATAAGTTGCACTGCCTCCCGAACCGGTGGCTGTGCCTCCGGTCGCAGGAATAGCTTCCTGACCCGTTGTAATTTGAGTAAAGAAAAAGATAGCGGCCAGTAAATAAAAGATTCTGTTCAGTTGTCTCATTAATATGAATTATTATACTACAATTAAATTTCCTTTGTGCTCTTTGTGTGTACTTAGTGCTCTTTGTGGTTAAAATATAAGTCCGCTTAACCACAAAGGACACAAAGGTTTACACAAAGAGCACAAAGGCAATTCAGTTTTCTAGAACATCATCGGCATTTCGGAGAATTTAATATTCTTTGGTATGACGAAATATTTTCCATCTACCGGGACATTAGTCTGGATCTTTGTTACTTCCTGATGAGAGCCAATTCCCATAATCTTCATGTCCATCAACATAAGTATCCCGTTCCATGTCAGGACCTTACCCATGTCTCCCTTCATCACTTTGCATGGTTTGCCCATAAAAGCTTCATCAGGAGCCTTGCTGAATCCCATTTTTGAATACATGGATTCCGTAAAGGATTCAATATCTCCCTTTGATGACTCGGCGATCCATGTAATGATAGGATTTTTAAGCTTGAGACCTTCGTCAGAACGATCAGGATCCCACAGATACTGGTAATCTCCGAAAGTGACAACCCAACCCTGACGTTTTTCGCCATCTTCAACAGCATCGTTATACATGGCGCTTTTCATGCCGTAATCATCAAAATAGAGGATTCCTTTTCCGACTTTATCGCCTGAATAGGAATATTCAATTATTCCTGATTTAAGGCCGTAAGGTTTAAGAGTAGTTTCCTGACCTGCCAGTTTCGGCAGTATGAACAACAAACTTAATGCTAAGGCAAATAGATTTTTCATGATTTTAATTTTAATTATTTTGTTATCTTACAGGTTGGTTCCTTTTTATTGAATTACACTGTGTACGTTTGAGATACTCGCGATAAAGAATTAACCACAAAGGGCAATAATGGAGAAATCATAATGGTTTCTTTTTTCTTGTAACGCTCCAGTTAAAGGTCATCTCCCTGCGGTTGATATTGGATCCTTCAGAGTTATCAATGATCTTTTTCCCTCTTCCTCCGAAGAAAGTCTTTCCATCACCATATTCAACCAGCAGATCAGGAGCCACTTCTGCTCTTTCCTCATCCTCAGGTATTTCAATATCAGCAGGAAGTGGAGTTCCCAGGTTTTTAAGATATGTTCTGAGTGATCCGGCTACTCCCGTAAAAGTCGGATCGGCAACGGGATCTTCGACAGGTCCGGGAGTAAATGTTGTCGACAGATCATCAGTTTGATGATTGAAATAACTTATTGGTTCACTGCCATCAGGATTCCAGCTCCTCCCGTTTCTGCTTTCTGTCTCATCCCAGTGAAATTCTACCGGATATCCGCCCGCAGCAATTTTGACAACCTTATCTGTTTTTTTGTCTATTATCAGAATTATATTTGACATCAGTAAATATTCCATTTCAGGAATATGCCTGTTCAAAGGTCTTTTGATTCGTATTGAGGTAGCTTCATGCCCATAGCCACCAAAATTTGCATATTCATATCTTTTCATCAAATATGAGGCATTAAACTGAGTCAGATTAATATCCAAGGGACGGTAATATTCCCATCTCTGGTTAAAAATCGGCATGTCACCTGAATTATCAAGTTTCAGGGGCACATAAAAAGAAGCATTTAATCTCTCATCGAGTGAATGATTACCTCTTTCAACCCCATCTCGTTGTTTTCGGGAATATGAAGATCTTTCGGTAGTAACCGAAGAACCCCTGACAGTCAGTGTAGCCTCATATTCAAGAGGTTTGACTGTTATTGTTGCCTCATCGACATATTCAGTTGCTGACCCTTCAGGAATAAAAGTAGCCATTACCGATATTTCCTTATCCTTTTCACCTGCTTTATAATCCAGCCAGGCGATACCTACCTGATCAGTTATTATTTTACTGCCTGAAGGTGGAGATACCACGCCATCAATGAGTCCGGTAATACTGATAACGACCGCTGCCCTGAATGCCTGTATTTTAATTCCGGCAGTATCAAACTCATGTACATCGATGGTAATTGTCGTTTGTTCACCACTGTAAATTTCACTTCGTTGTGGTTCTACAAGGATTTCGTAATTATGCTTTATTTTTTCAACAATATATCCCTCCTGCGCATTTCCATCTGTGACTGCTAAGAACCACGTGAATAGGATGATAATGATTGACTTAATTTTTACTTGTTTGTCCATAATTGATCAGTTTTGATTTTTTCTCACGGATGTCGGCAAAAAAGGGAGAGCCTTCGGTATTGTAAGAAAGTGTCTGGATTCTAAGAATTATAAGGAGAAGGCTCCCCTTGAGTATTTTAAATTTTAACATAAGTACTTAATTTTTACTCAGTATTATCGTGGATGAATCAGTACTGTCCAGCTTGTCTTCCACTGCCATACATCATCATTATGATCCGAAACATCCTTTGGATTAAGGATGATTGCCTCTCCATTTGTAAACTTGTTAAAAGGAGCTTCAATAAATTCTCCCATGCGTCCCATGGTCCCGTCAGGTCTTGCACCTAGGGGTTCGGTTTTGTTTTTTGCACGGGGATCATCCCAGCTTACGAAATGGCCATGGATGCCATCAACGAAACCATGAGTTATGTAGATTTTATTACCAATTTGCCATATCCTTGCAGGGATGAAGAAATTCGGAGGTGAAGCTGCAAGTAAAGGAAGCGAAGGTGAATTATTTACGGGATCACTGCATTCCCATTTCTCTACCCTCATACTCTCTTCTACGGGCTTAAGTTCTGCGATAAGAGTGCACTCCTCCTTCATTGCAAGAGATCTGAGATTGTCTGTCAGGTTGGGGATCAACCGGAATTTGTCCTTATTATTAATAATCTTGCCCTCAAACCTCATCGATACCGTATATGACCAGGGATAGGGAGGATCACCGCCTTTTATGGAACCGGATTCCGTTTCGCGGACGGAAATAATAATTTTACCGGCATTATCGATCATTCTGGTTTTATCAATACGGAAGCCGGCAATGGTATCTGTATTGACTATTTCCTGGGCGACTAAGAAATTTCCCGGGAATATTATCAGATCCAAAATAATGGCAAGGATCAGTTTTTTCATCAACATATAATTTCTATTTTACTGGTCTGATCCGCCAGCTGGCGGACATGTCTGAAAATTATATTCATATGTGTTTATGTATGCAGTGCATGTGGGTTTAATCTCTATATTTTTACGAATTCAACCCTGCGGTTATTGGCCATATCTTCCGGTGAAGCATTATTGGAGATGGGTTTTGATTCCCCCCAGCCTTTAGAGGTAAGACGGTCAGCAGCGATACCCAGTTCAATAAGTTTGTTTCTGACGGTTTTTGCCCGTTCTTCTGAAAGTTTCATATTGAAATCATCATCACCCTGGCTGTCGGTATGACCTTCAACACTGAATTTCAGACCGGGATTATCCTTCATCAGAGTATATATCTCATTTATAGCCCCCATCGATTCAGGCTTCAGTGTTGACTTGTTAACATCAAACCGGATACCATTTACAATGATCTTTCCATCCTGCATTACCCGGTCGTAATATTTTACACCACCTTTTGCTATCCGGACGTTCTTTATATAACAATGATTTTCATCCGAAGCATGATAAGCATGCAGAGTGATCCCGGCAGGATTAAAGTCAAGACGGGGTATGTTTATCAGGCGTGTATCATCAAGATATGCCTTTAGTTTACCGTCAGTATATGCAATTGAAATATGTCTCCAGATGTCAGGATCTTTTGCTTTGTCGGGATATTCGCTTCTTGCCGTACCCATGCTCATCTCATTTCCTGTAACGGTAATATGTGTATAACCTGAAGGACTTGTACTTTCCTGGTTTTTCATGTCATATAAAAAAATCTCAAAAGGATATTCTCCCTTATAGAGGAGGTCCATTTCAATTGTGAAAATATCAGGGAGATGATCTTCTGCCGCGTCTTTGAAATATGGTACTATCTGGGGTGATCCATCCCTGAGCATTATGACTTTTGCTCCATCAAGCCCGGCTATTTCAGCATTTCCCCTTTTGAGGTCCCATCTTGAGGGAAATTCCCCGTTCTCTTCTTTTTCGAGGTTGTCTTCAAAAATGACCTGATCGCCAGGGACGAAATCATATTTCGCCCAGGAGAGTGCTGAAGAAGATTTTTGTATACCCTTATTATCTGTTGTTTTTCCAGGTTCATCAGTTTCCGTTTCCGATGTCTTAGCTTGATTATCAGATTCGGCCACTTCCTCATCTGCTACATCTTTTGT
The DNA here is from genome assembly GCA_964421975.1 of uncultured Rikenellaceae bacterium. Classification (GTDB taxonomy): domain Bacteria; phylum Bacteroidota; class Bacteroidia; order Bacteroidales; family VadinHA17; genus LD21. Next base: position 1,273 of record CAYQZL010000192.1, on the reverse strand, counting down.
TTTTTTGTCTTTTTTCTTAAAAACACCCTTAATGCCTTCTTCGATCTTGTCAAATCCGGCATCAATAACCCTGTCTGTAGCCCTGTTAGCACGGTTATCGGCCTCATTGTTCACCTTGCCCTTAACATCAACTTTAACCTGGGATTTCGCTTCCGGTACAAGTATCATCAGAAGGGCAAAGAGCACTGAAAAAAATATCGGATATTTCATGGCAGCATAATTTTTCAAATAAAATTAGACTGCAGAACAACAATAGTCAACAGCAAATGAGTAAACAGGGCTTCTGAATTAGTATTGGAGGGGGAAAAGCTCAGAGCTCAGAGCGCAGGGCAGGAAGCTGAGAGATTAAAGCTGAGGGCTGAGAGCTAAGGGCTGAGAGTAAGAACTTCCAGCTCTATGCCCTTCGCCCTTCGCCCTTCGCCCTTCGCCATTTAATCGTAGAGATGTTCTGTCATCGCCTGAAGAACCTGCTTTTTCAGATTTGGAGAGACCGGGATCTTTGTTCCATCTTTCAGCACCAGATACCCCCCGTCTTTCTTGACAAACCTGTCGATGAAGTTTATATTTACAAGATGTGACTGATGTACTCTGATCATTCCCGATCCCGACAGGAGATTTTCAAATTCTTTTATTGTTCTGGATACAAGTATCCGTTTGCCGCCAGAGAGATTGAAACTGGTGTAGTTACTGTCGGCTTCAGCCCGGATTATATCACTGATCGAGACCAGCTGCAGATGATCTGACGTATGGAGTATTATCCTTTTCAACACCTTTCTGCTCTGTAGGTTTTCGTTAAGAGCCTGAAGCTTCAGTTGCTGATCGGCCTGGTTTATTATTTCCATGGCTTTCTCCACCGCTCTACACAGCTCATCGGTATCCACGGGTTTCAATATATAATCCAGCGCACTGACTTTGATTGCATCAAGTGCATATTCATGATGACCGGTGACAAATATTACTTTAAAAGATATTTGTTGGAATTTCTTAAGCAGGTCGAAACCTGTGCCATCAGGAAGTTCGATATCGAGAAACAAAAGATCAGGGTTATTTTTTAATATCGCCTCATAACCCTCCTCAATGCTCCCTGCACTTGCAATGATATTTATTTCAGGAAAATGTTCATTTAGCAATGCCCTGATCGCATTTCTCACGGTCGCTTCATCATCTACAATAATAACATTCATTTTATTAGTTTGTTAAACCCTGAAACCCTGAAACCCTGAAACCCTGAAACCCAGCCTTCGCCAAGGCTTCGGCTGGCAAAGCCTGAAAC
>CAYQZL010000191.1:0-7950 GCA_964421975.1 uncultured Rikenellaceae bacterium | reverse complement strand
GAAGTCTAACAAACGGGTGGAGGAAGCTGTTTTTATGGCTGATTATTTTGAGAAATATGGCTATAAAACAATGGCGGTCGGTAAGATCTTTCACAATGGTGATGGTGCAAAATCATTTGATGAATATGGTGGTAGGTTTGACTGGTTCGGACCAAAACCCGATGAACGAATAAATTATGATCCTGCAAAAATACCGGGCAAATCCGGAAGTACCCAGACTGACTGGGGTGCATATCCTGAACATGACAGCCTTATGACGGATTACAAAGTAGCAAAGTGGGCAGTATCTAAACTCGGGCAGGATTTTGATAAACCATTTTTTCTGGCTGTGGGTTTTCTGAGACCGCATGTACCCTGGTATGTACCGCAGAAGTGGTTTGATATGTTTCCTTTGGAAGGAATTAAAACCCCGCCCTACCTTCAGGATGATTTTAATGATATTCCCGATTTTGCAAAAAAAGTTGCAGATGCACCTATGATGCCGACAACAGAGGAACTCATAAAGTCCGGTGAATGGAAAGATGTGATTCAGGCATATATGGCATGTATTGCCTTTGTAGATGCACAGATCGGGAAAGTACTCAGTGCACTGGATAATTCAAAATATGCCAAAAATACCATAGTGGTTCTGTGGGCGGATCATGGATATCATCTGGGTGAAAAGAACAGGTTCGCCAAACAGGCATTATGGGAAAGAGATACGAGAACAGTTTTAATCTTCCGGGAGAAAAATGACAGGGGAGGGAAAATATGTAATGCTCCGGTACAGCTTGTTGATATTTATCCTACATTATTGGAATTATGCTCCTTTCCACCCTATGAACAGGCAGACGGACACTCACTGACTGATTTATTAAAGAATCCCGGAAAGAAATGGGATTATCCGGCTCTCTCATTTTATGGGGTTGGGAATATTGCTGTGAGAGATGAACGCTACAGGCTTATGCAGTACGAAGACGGCTCGCTGGAATTATATGACATGATTAATGATCCCAATGAATGGAAAAATCTGGCCAATAATAAAGGATCAGCAGGGCAGATAAAAAAGATGAAAGCATTTATTCCTGAAACCTGGGCTCCTTTATCCGAATTTTCCAATTATGATTTCAATGAATACTTCAAATCAAAATCGATCCTGAAGTAATTGAAATATTGCTGCCGGCTTATATATTTAGAATTATGCTTAACTTTTACGGAAGAATATTTAACTTATCTTACCTGACTTAAAACCTTAAGTCAGGCTTTACTGATAATTATTGGATAATTAATGTGTTAAGATTGAAGTTTAAGCTAAACCAGGATATATGGAAAAGATTAAAGTCAGAATACTCTTTTTTACTGTCATTATTGCATTTTTAATTTCCTGCAACGGACAGGGCAGTATGGAGGAAATTGAACAATGGGGTGTTTTTGAATTACAACTGAACGGACCATCTGCAGGTAATCCTTTTATGGATGTTGAACTAAAAGTAGTTTTCTGTAACAAAGATGAAAATATTACAGTTCCGGGCTTTTATGACGGGAAAGGGATTTATCGTGTGCGTTTTTCACCACACAGAACCGGGAACTGGACATATACAACTGAGAGTAATGTGCCTGATCTTGAAGCTAATAAAGGGAAATTCCGATGTATAAAGGCCACTGGTAACAATCATGGTCCTGTAAGAATTGTAAACACATTTTATCTGGAATATGCTGATGGCACTCCCTTTTATGCTGCCGGAACAACTGCTTATCAATGGACAAGCGTGAAACAGAGCATCCAGGAAAAAACCCTGAAAACACTTGAAAAGTCTCCTTTCAACAAGATCAGGATGTGTGTCTTCCCTAAATGGTACAGATATGGTAACGAGACAGAGCCATGGACCTATCCTTTTAAAAGAGAAGACGGCAAAAATGATTTTTCACAGCCTGATTATGAATATTTCCGGAATTTTGACAGGAGAATCCAGCAGCTTCTCGGGCTTGGAATTGAAGCTGATGTGATACTTTTCCATGAATATGATGTCTGGGGTTATTTTGAAATGGGAAATGAAATGAACAAAAAGTATGTTCGTTACATGATAGCACGTATCTCAGCATACCGTAATGTATGGTGGTCACTGGCCAATGAATGGGATATACCAAGACTTAAGGTTGCCATAGACTGGGAAGAAATTGGTACTCTGCTTCAGAGGGAAGATCCTCATCAGCGTATGCGCGGGGTACATAACTGGTATAATTCTGAAGATCATTTTTTCGATCATTCACGTCCATGGATCACACATGTCAGTGCACAGACCTCACAATTTTATAATGCTATAAAATGGAGGGACAAATACAGGAAACCCCTTATGTTTGATGAAATGCGCTATGAAGGAGATGTTCCAAGCGGATGGGGTAATCTGACTGCTCAGGAGATGACCAGCTACTTCTGGATGGCAGGACTGAGTGGTGGTTACGGAACTCATGGTGATACATTCAGGAATAACGCTGATGATTCAACTGAAGTGCGCTGGTGGGCAAAAGGAGGGACTCTTCCCGGTATGAGCCCTGAAAGGATTAATTTCTTCAGGACTGTAATGGAACAAGCTCCGGTAAAGGAGATGACACCGCAACTAACAGACAATGGCGATCCTTCAAGCCTGAATGATAATATTTATATTTTCGCAGATCCCGGTAAATATTACCTCATTTATGTAGCAGATACTGATAAGACAATAAGATTAAATCTTCCCGGAGAGCTGGCTTATCATATGGACATAATTGATACCTGGAATATGGAATTTTTGAGTCATACCAGTGCAGAACCCGGACCTTTTAATTATCTTACTGTTGCACCATATACAGCATTAAGATTATATAAGGACAGGTGAAGCCCCCGGGGAACCGAAAGTTTTTTTATGGATTCACTGAAATTTTACCGAAATGAAACAGACTTCAGGTAATTCCATCTTTAAACGTATCTGGCTTATGATGCTTTCTGTCGGGCCGGGTATTTTTTGCATAGGGTATACTATTGGTACCGGAAGCGTTACATCCATGGCAAAAGCGGGCAGTGAGTTCGGAATGCAACTGTTATGGGTTCTGTTCATGAGTGTATTTTTTTCCTGGATACTGATGGAAGCATATGGCAGATATGCAGTTGTAACCGGAAATACTGCATTAAACAGCATTAAAAGGAAAATCAGACATGGTAATATTCTGGCCATTCTGATCATTATCGGAGTTGTTACAGCTCAGTGGACATGTCTTTCTGGAATTCTTGGTCTGACCGCCAATATGGTTTATGAATTGATCCATATGTTTTTTCCGGGGATAGGGTCTGAAAATTACTGGGCGGTCCTGGGAATAGCGGTTTTCATGATTGTGATGTTATACGGATTGTTGCTGGTCGGCAGATATTCATTTTTTGAGAAGATACTGGTAGTATTTGTAACTATAATGGGAGTGTCCTTCATAATATCAATGTTCATTGTGTTACCACCTCCTTCAGAAATAGCAAAAGGGTTTGTGCCAACGATTCCTGCTGTGCCCGGAGGCAAACTGCTGGTCGCGGCATTTGTTGGAACAACAATGGCAGCACCAACCTTTGTTGTCAGACCATTATTGATGAAAGGCAAAGGATGGGGAAGGGAAAATATGCGTGAGCAAAGCCGCGATGCTCTGACTTCAGCTATACTGATGTTTGTGATCAGCGGGGCAATAATGGTCACTGCAACAGGTGCATTGTTCCATGAAGGAAAAACGATAAACAAAGTGCTTGATATGGTTTATACCCTGGAACCACTGGTCGGTAAATATGCCGTGGCAGTCTTTGTTTTCGGAGCAATGAGTGCTGGTTTATCTTCAGTTTTTCCGATATTGATGGTGGCACCTCTGCTGGTAGCAGATTATCATAAAGGTGAACTTGATACAAAATCTGCACAATTCAGGACACTGACTGCAATTGCCGGTTTAATAGGACTTACGGTTCCGGTAATTGGTGCAAATCCTGTTATTGCTCAGGTGGCGACACAGGTTTCTGCAGTATTTGTCCTTCCTTTTGTTATAATCGCTATCATTGTTCTGATCAATAAAAAAGAAATGGGGATCCATAAAGCGAACTTTTTCTTAAATACAGGTTTGTTCGCTGCACTCATATTTGCATGTTTTATTACATATACAGGTATTGTAGCTCTGCGACAATTTTTTGGTTGAATGATTTGTGCGGATTTGAAATTTGAAACAATTATTGATAAAAAACATTGTAATTCGGTTACGTAACTATATAAATAAAACTACACCGGTATGAAAAACATTAAGTTAATTACTATCAGTCTCTTTTTATTTTTTTCTGTTTTTTCAGCTGAAAATAAATCTCTCAAAGGACAGGTGGCGACAGGGGATCTGTTCCCTTCATGGACTAAAGGATGTCTGGATATACATCATATCAATACAGGCAAAGGTGAGTCAGTTCTGATCATTATGCCTGACGCTACTACAATGCTGGTTGATGCTGGTGTGACAACCCGCTCCAAACCCCGTGTAACCGATCAGAGACCAGATGCAAGCCGTACACCTGGCGAATGGATATCCAGATATATACTCCATTTAATGAAAGATCTACCTTCAGAAAAGCTGGATTATGTGCTCCTTACACATTTCGACGGTGATCATATCGGTGATTATTATCCCGGAGCCAGACCTTCAAAATCAGGTACATTTAAACTTACAGGGATAACAGAGGTAGGAGACTACATCCCTTTTAAAAAACTTGTGGACAGAGACTGGCCGGATTATGATTTCCCGCTGCCAATGGATAATGAAAAGATGAGAAATTACAGGCAGTTCCTGAAATGGCATATTGAAAAGAACAATTCTGTCGTTGAGAAATTCGTTGCAGGTGAGAATTCTCAGTTTGTTCTTGTTAATGACAAGGAAAAATATCCCGGTTTTGAGATTCGTAATCTTGCCGTAAATGGTCATGTATGGACCGGGGTAGGGATAAATGAAAGGAACCATTTTCCGGACCTTGAAGATCTGGAGAGATCAGAATATCCCGGAGAGAATATGTGTTCAATTGCTTTTCGTCTTTCATACGGGAAATTTGATTATTTCAACGGAGGTGACCTCACTGCAGCAGAATATGGCAGCTGGAGAGACATTGAAACACCTGTTGGACTTGTTACCGGGCCTGTTGAGGTATGTGAAGCAAATCATCATGCACATTTTGATGCCATGGATGTTCCTTTTCTGCGGGCTACCCGGCCAAAGGTTATAATACTTCAAACATGGGCCCCAAGCCATCCTGCTTCAATTGTCCTTAGCAGGATGCAATCAGCTTCTGTTTATCCGGGGCCCAGAGATATTTTTGCAACAAACATAATGGAAGAGACAAAAGTTGTAATAGGTGATGCTCTTGGCAGATTAAAGAGCCAGCAGGGCCATATTGTAATCCGGGTAAGCCAAGGAGGTAATGATTTCATGATCTATATTCTTGACGATTCAGCGGAAAATTTCAGAATAAAAGCAATTCATGGGCCATATCAGAGTGATTGAAAGCAGCAGGTGCAGATTGGCCATTTCATCCACCAAAGAGTAAGGGAATAATAATGAAAAGGTATAATAGTGTGTTTCAGTGCTGTGCTTTTCTTGCAAGTATTTTAACTGCCATCAGTTGCTTTGGCCAAAAGCCTGATACCATTTTGCCTCGTTATAAGGTGACTCTTAACGAGGCGCATGTCGGAAATCTGGAGATTGACACAAAACTACTTGACAGTTATGAGATTTTACCTGATAATGTCAGGAAGTTTTACCTGAGCGCAAGGGCTGTCTTTTACGGAAATCCGGATGCCGATTTTACTGACAGTGAGATTATAGAGGCTGCCCGAAACAACAATTTACCGTTGATGGGTGGGCCTATGCTTGGAAACCTGAGTGAAGACGGGGTGATTCTCTGGATGCGTTCGTCTTCCACAGATCAGTTGGTTGTTGAAGTTACAGAACCGGATGGTAAAGATAAATTGTCCTTTGCCATAAAATCTGCTGAGCCCGGTGTTGAGCAAAGATTAGTATTAAACGGATTATCTTCTGATACTGACTATAAATATATAATTTATGCAAATGGATCCGGACTTGCCGAAGGCGGATTCACTACAGCTCCGGTTTATGATAAAAAAGGTCTTTTCAGACTGACCTTCGGTTCATGCTTTCATAAAATAGGTCTGCATAATCCGAATCTTATAAATCAGATTCTGAAAAGGGATCCTCATGCGATGATGCTTTTGGGTGATATTGCCGTGGATGACAGAGAAGACCATATCAATTTGCACAGGTCAGATTATCTTCTCCGGGACGTTTCAAAACCGTGGCAGCAGCTCTCAGCTAATGTGCCCTTATATGCCGCCTGGGATGATCATGATTATTTAAACAACGACCTTAGCGGTATCCCGGACCGGTTCACCAAAGAAGATCAGGAAGCACTACGTGCAGTGTGGCATCAGAACTGGAATAATCCGGTAAATGAGAGAGAAGGTATTTATTTTAACTCCCTTTTAGGTCCGGTTGAAGTGATAATGCTGGATACACGTTCACTACGGAATAATTCGGAGAGAGGAAAATATAGTTCGTTTTTAGGGAGGGAACAACTTGCCTGGTTAAAGGAAACACTGAAAAGTTCTGAAGCACCATTCAAGGTTATTTCCGGCGGAACAATGTGGAGTGACTATGTAAGTAATGGGAAGGATTCCTGGGGTACCTGGGATACTTTGGCCCGGGAAGAGATTTTTAGCTTTATCGAGAAAGAAAATATTTCAGGTGTTCTGTTTGTTTCAGGTGATCGCCATGGTGCACGCGGATTTAAAATTCCCAGACCATCAGGATTTGCTTTTTATGAATTTGAACCGGCTTCGCTTGGAGGAGTATCGGGTCCTGATGCATTAGCTGAAGATACTACTAATCAGTTGTTTGGATATCATGGATCAGAAGCAACTGCTTTTGGTGAATTTACTTTTAATACCATGCGAAATGAGCCACTGGTTGTTTTCAGACTGATAGACCAATATGGCAATATACTTGTTAAATATGACATTCCATACAGTGAATTAACTCCTCGTAAAGAATGAGCGGATCTGATGAAATCCTTTTTCTGATGGGGATATTACAGATTCAGCCCATAGTTCAGGTAACAATTTGAATTTTATACACTAATTTATATATGAACAAATTAAGTATTTTATCAGTGTCTGTTCCATGTTTGTTTTTATTAAATCAATGTCAATCAAACCGGGAAGAAAAAAAACCAAATATCATCCTGATTCTTGCTGATGATCTAGGATGGTCAGATATTGGTTGTTATGGAAGTGAGATCAGAACACCTAATTTAGACCGGCTGGCAGAAAACGGGATGCGTTTTCGTCAGTTTGCAAACACATCAAAGAGTTTTCCTTCAAGGGCTTGCCTGCTGACCGGTGTTTATGCACAGGATTGTGGTTATGATGACACATTCAGAGACCCGATAAAAAACGCAGTTACAATCGGAGAGGTATTACGCACTGCCGGATACCGTACACTCTGGGCGGGCAAGCATCATGGTTCCGAAAATCCTGTAACAAGAGGCTTTGATCGTTATTATGGACTGAAAGACGGTGCATGTAACTATTTCAATCCGGGTAATCAGCGTGAGGGAGAGGGATTGCCTGCCCAGAAGAACCGAATGCGGGAATGGTGCATCGATAGTGTTTTGTATAGACCCTGGTCGCCACCACAGAAAGATTTTTATACCACGGACTATTTTACCAATTATGCATTGGACTGGATGGAAGAGTACAAAGAAGACAATAAACCCTTTTTCCTTTTCATGGCCTATAATGCTCCTCACGATCCTCTTATGGCATGGCCCTCTGATATCGAAAGGTATAAGGGATTTTATGATGAGGGTTATGAAAGATCGGAAGAGCACACGTCTGAACTCCAGTCACCGCTCATTAT
>CAYQZL010000190.1:0-8006 GCA_964421975.1 uncultured Rikenellaceae bacterium | reverse complement strand
TGTCGGCATGGTATGTGCTTAATGCTATTGGGTTGTATACCCTTTCGCCCGCCGATCCGGAATATATTGTTACCGTTCCTCTTTTCGACAAGGTAGTTTTTTCTATCGATGATACGAAATTTACAATCAGTAAAAAGAACGATGGGAGAAAAATCACAGGCATTACCTGCAATGGTCAGGAGACAGATGGTTTCTTTATATCACATAATGATCTGAGGAGGGGTAAAGAACTGGTTATTACAACAGAATAAAACATAATATCATAGTGTGCACAGCGTAAACCACTAAATTTATTCACTGTGGGATTGAATGATCATTTGACCTTTCACTACCAACTTATCACCCGAATCATCCACTTCGAACAAATGAGGTATCCTTATAGTACGTCCGTTTACACTTTTATGACTATGGACTGACATTAGCAGTTTTCCCTCAAATGTCCGGAATAACATGCCATGACCAAAGTTTGGCGGAGTGATTGGTTTCTCTTCCTGCACCCAGGGTCCGTCAAGTGTGCCACTTTCCGAGTAAGCGACTCCCTGAACATAATTATTGAAAACCCAGCTTGTCCAAATCATTCCTAATCTGCCTGTTTGAGTTTTAAAGAGATAAGGGCCATCGGTTACTTTATTTGGACCGATGTTCCCATTTTCATCCCTTTCTTTACTCCATGGCGAATCGTGGGCACGAAACAACACTTTTCCTTCACCTATGGATCCGGAAAGGTCGGGTTTCAATTCAATTTTTTCTATAGTTCCATTCCAGTTTTGAAGCCATTCATAGCAATATACCATGTAGGGCTTTCCATCCCTGTCAACCCAGAATGTACCATCCAAAGTGGGTTTGTCCGCAGGCAGATATACATCGTCATCCATCGGTACGTAAGGTCCATCGGGTTGATCGCTAACCAGTATATGGCTGGCTCGCCGGTTAATAATGTTTCCTCTGACAGTATCAATATTCAACTTTCTGTTGGTGAAAGTAGCAAAGTAGTAGTACTTCCCCTTGTACTGATGCAATTCAGCTGCCCATATCATCGGTTGCGGGCCCATCCACGATTCAGGATCAGTCTTCGTTACCACGTATGGTCCATTCCATTTCCTGAGGTCCTTGCTTTTCCAAAGCAGTCCGCCGGTACCTGTCATATAATAGGTCTCTGTGCCTCTGTCTGACAGAATAAAAGGGTCGCTCAACCGGATAGAATCCAAAGGAACATTTTCTTTTAATTCCGGCTTCCAACCCTGAGCAAAGATGCATGAAAAGCTCAGAGAAACTAACAGAGTAGACAGAATCCTGTTCATAGGGCTTGGAATTTTATTTTCTTAATGCAATGTTCAGCAAGCTTCATGGCCTGAGATTGTCCGATTCATTATTCAATCTTCATCTCTGTTGTTTCCAGAAGCGGGGATGATAGTTTCAATGTAATTGAATTTTCGGCAGCATCTTTTTTTACATAGATCAGTAATCTGCCATTTATGCAGCGTTGCTTATTATCCTGATAATTATCTGCAACATTGGTTGAAGCATTTTCCATTCCAAGCAAAGTTCCTCCGGTTAATTCACATGTAATTTCATTGTCAGCAAGGAAGGAAGGATTTCCATTTGTATCCAGGATTTGTACTTTCACCTGTCTTAAAAGCTCATTATCTTTTTGTTTAAGGACTTCAGCGTTAATTTTTGCTGGCATTGTATTCGTTATAATTTTGCATGTTGCAGCTTCTTTTCCGTTATTGAATGCAACTACTTTAAGTTCGCCCGGTTCGTAGTTTACGATCCATGCAATTATTCCGGTTGCAGGGTCATATTTTTCACGTTCACCGACTGTTTTTCCGTTAAGCTGCAATTCTGCTTCGCTGCAATTCGTGTAACAGACTACCTGAACTCTGGTATTCTTGTCGAAGTTCCAGACAGGCGGGGCATCAGCTGATAATCTGTTTCCCCGGGGCGATCCACTCATTTCCGGAAGTTTATATGTTCCGATGTAAGCCATTGGCTCTTCACTCCACAACGCTTTGCGGAAATATCCCCGGGGTTTTATATTACCGGCCAGGTCCAGCAAACCGGAAACAAAACCACGGGCGGGCCATGGACCTGCTTCACCCAGATAATCAATACCTGTCCAGAGGAATTGTCCGAAAATAAATTCTTTATCTTTAACGGCATACCATGCCGGAAGGTCATGCCTGTTTTCGCTTCCGTAAAGTATTCTTTCGGGATATAGCTTATGGTCAGTGTCATATTTATTTTCGGTGTAATTATAACCGACAAGGTCAAGAACGAAAGGATAGTCTGTATAGTTTGACATCACTGCTCCCGCCAAAGCAGCAGTGACAGGTCTGGAATTATCAGCTTCTTTTACCACGGCTACAAGTTCCCTGGCAATCTGACCGAGGGTTTCTGCTCTCGGATGATCTTCCAGAAATGCCCTGACAGACTGCTGACTGATACCCTCATCGGCCAGTACCGGATGTGTATAGGGATCATTCGGGTAGTCTACTTCGTTGCCTATACTCCACATTATTATAGATGGATGTTTCCGGTGCTGCAGGATCTGATCTTTTAAATCCCGTGTACTCCATTCTCTGAAATACTGGGAAGTTCCCTGGTGCATGGGAATTCCTACATTCCAGCCTTTGATCCACTTGTTCTTTGGATATTCCCATTCATCGAATGCTTCATCCATGACAACAAATCCAAGTTCATCGCATAATTCGTACAAATACGGAGCCTGCGGATTATGGCTTGTCCGGATAGCATTGACCCCAAGGCTTTTTAAAGTTTCAAGCCGTGTTCTCCATACCGATTTGGTAGCTGCGGCCCCCAGGACACCGGCATCGTGATGAATACATACACCTTTCACTTTGGTGTTCACTCCATTGAGAAAAAAGCCTTTATCCGGATCAAATTCAATTTTCCGGATGCCGGCTTTGTAACTGCTCTCGTCAATAAGCTTATTTCCCTTATATACAGAAGTTTTCAACAAATACAAATAAGGTGAATCGATGCTCCATAATGCCGGCGACCTGAGCTTCATAATCTGGCTGAATTCGGTAAGCTTTTTAGCATCAGCCGTTCCGCTTTTTGAGGTGGATGTAACTTTATGTCCTTCAGCATTAAATAATTCATGAACTACTTTTATGGATGAAGATTCACCTGAGTTTTTAATTGTTGTTTTAACTGTTACCAGAGCCAGATTGTTTTCAATTTCTGCCTGGTATGCCACACCCCAAAGATTAATATGGATCGGGTTGGCGTATACAAGGTACACATCACGATAGATCCCTGATCCCGTGTACCAGCGCGAGTCCGCATCATTGCTGTGATCTGCTCTCACAGCAATCGAGTTTTTCTCTCCCCATTTTATGTATGGGGTCAAATCGTACATAAATGAAATATAGCCATTGGGTCTTTTTCCGACCCATTTCCCGTTTATAAAAACTTCACTGTTATTATAAACCCCTTCAAAGAAGATATATACTTTGTTCCCTTTTTCCAGGGCAGGGACATTAATTTCCTTTCTGTACCATGCGATTCCACCCGGCAGATAGCCGGTACAGCTTGCCAGTTCCGGACTTGCGTTCTGTTCAACTGTCCAGTCATGAGGGAGATCAACAACAGCCCACTTGCTGCAATCCATATTTTCTATTCCACCAAACCGGATATCTCCAGGATTGAAATACCAGTCGTCGTTTATTTTTTCTCTGCGGCCAAAATCCTGTGCATTTGTATTTATTGCCGCAATAAAAAGAAGTAAAATGAAGATAAGCTTATTCATGATTTTCATTGGATTTTATCAGGTTAATATTGTGAGTCAACAGTGTCCGGTTAAAAAAATCAGGTGGAGTACTCCTTAAAAAATTCTACCCATGATGAAATGAGATTTTGAGAAAACTATGTACAACAAGGGTAAAATTACAGAAACCTGTCTGAATTACAAAGCCGGGCTGGTAAGATTAGTTGGTACACCCAGGGGACATTAGTCGCATTCGCAAATGCATTCAATCTGGCAATTTATTTAAAAAATTCATGATTGCTTCATTGAATAAGGCTGGCTGCTCGATTGGAATTAAATGTCCTGACCGGGGTATAATTTCCCTCTTCGAATCAGCAATTCCTGCATTAATTGCACCTGCGTGTGCGTGGACATCGGGAATATCGTGTTCGCCGACAAGAATAAGTGCAGGTACTTTGATATATGAAAGTGATCTCACGGCAACTTTTGCGGCAGGTTTGGTGGGGACGCTGTTCTCTCTGGCAAGGTTTGGAAGGAGCTTCATTACTCTTTCTTTTGCTGATGTATTTTCTGAATAAATCTCATACGGATCATCCATTATAAAATACTCATTCACTTTGACCGGATCAGTATATTTCCGGGGATCGAAATGGCCTCCCCTGGTATTCATATGTGAGGTATAGCCAAATCCGCTGACAACAGCGCCGACAAGCACCAGACCGTTGACTTTTTCAGGATAGGTTAGCGTAAAATCTATGGCCAGACGACCACCGGAAGACATACCGAATATAATTGCTTTATCAATATTTAATTGAATAAATAATTGGTTTAAATCCTCGATATGAGAATACTTCATCTCAGGGTCTGAAGATTTTCCATATCCGCGGCGGTCGTATCGGACAACTCTGAACGTCTTTGCGAGCAGGGGAAATTGTTCATCCCATATTTCACGGTTAACCATACCGTCATGCAGAAGGACAATATTTTCCCCATTGCCAGCCAATTCATAGAACAGCTTTCCACCATCAACAAGCACATAGCCTGTGTCGACAGTTACGGGATTTATTATCCCGGGATTCTGTGACAGGGAATTAAAAGTTGCTGAAACAAGCATATAAATGGTAAACAGGACCTTTTTCATAATGTTTTTGTCTTTGTTACATGCAATTTACGGTAGTTAATACTATTTGTCAAATTTTATTTGCGTGAGAAGCAATATCAGTTCGTAAGTGTGAGAGTCCTCCTCCGTTAAGACTACGGAGGACGAAGTGATATTTGAGGAAAAAGGGATGAGAGTGCCCGCGATCGTTCTCGCACTCGTCCCTAAAATCAAAGATTTTCGGGACTCTCACTCTTTTTCAATACCCCCAACGGACAAAAGTTGCAGCCATGTTGTGAAGACATATTTGAGATAAAACATACAGCAATCACAAGTCATAAATAATCATCTTCGTCATTTGCCAAAATATTTTTGACACATATCCATCTGTTTATTATCTTTATCATATAACCGGAAACAGGATAATCCGTTCCTCAACAAATCCATATATGGCATATGATGTATTCATCAGCTACTCCAGCATCGACAAAACCACTGCTGAAACTGTCTGCTCTATTCTGGAGGAAATTGAATTTACCTGACACCAACCAGGTTGCTTAAGCAGCATTACCCTGAATAATATTCTTCGAATTGAGGTAGTTTTTTAAGGATAAGATACATATATGTAAATAATAGCAGCAATAAAAAACGAATCATTAAAAAACTGTAATACAGATTTTTTGATAAATTTGTCTTATGGATATTAAATCCAGATATGAAGAATGGTATTTTCAATCGGATTATGATTTGGAAACTGCAATTGATATGCTTAAATCCGGCAGGAGTGTATATTGTATTTTCATGTGTCATTTGTCTTTGGAAAAAGCCTTGAAAGGATTATTAATAAAAAGGAAAGGTGAGTTTCCTTCAAAATCTCATAGCCTGATATACTTTATTGATAAAATTGGACTTGAATTGAGTGAAGCGCATTATGAATTCATTTATACATTAAATAATATCTCTGTGCCCACAAGATATCCTGATGATTTAAGAAAACTATTTACTGTATATACAAAAGAACGAACAGAATCAATTTTACAGCAAACTAAAGAAGTTCAAATATGGATAAAGCAGCAATAAACGAAATTATTGCTTATTTAAAACAATCTTTAATAAGACATGGGATTCACGTTGACTCCATAGCAATATTCGGGTCAGCATTAAGCGGGGAACTGGGGAAAGATAGTGATATAGATATTATTATAATATCGTCTGATTTTGAGAACCTGGATCTCTTTGAACGTGCCAGGTTAACCATGAAGCCCGAGACAGAAACCCTGAAAAAATTTAAAGTTCCTATGGATGTTATTAATTTATCCCCGGAGGAGTATAACGAATCGAATCTAAAGATTTTTTACCGATCTAAAATAGTAGCCTGATTTTTTGATGCACATATTAATTAAAGATCCTTTTCATCTGCAGCAATACTGGAATAATAAAAAAATAAACTTTCGTAATCAAACAATACAATTATATTTTCTCCCTTTTCAAAAGAAAAAAGGTTAATTTCATCATATTTTGTTTCCTATTTGTATCCCATAAATTTACTTCCTTTCTCTTCCATGAAGATCCGGAGGCTCTGCATTTTCCCTTTTATGCCTGATTTAACCTTGATGGGTACAATTAGGAGGTTCATACTAAATAGTAATACGGCCGGCGGAATGTGCACAAGGCGACCGGCTTTTGCATGTACCTATGGTGTCAGTTCGAAATGAAGAGGCAGAGAAATAGGTTAAAATAAAAAAAATCGTACAAATTTTCCTCCTGACAAAGTAACCTATGCCTTCAGCAGCTTTTCAATCTCAAACTTCTTCATTTTGAGAAAAGCATTGACAACTCTTTCCGATCTGGAAGGATCGTTCATCAGACTGGCCAGAACTGTGGGAACTATTTGCCATGAAACGCCAAAACTGTCTTTAAGCCATCCGCACTGAACTTCTTCCCCTCCTTCTGTCAGCTTATTCCAGAAATAATCTATTTCTTCCTGGGTTTCGCATTCAACCACAATTGATACAGCTTCGTTAAATCCAAATTTGTGCATATATGAACTGTCGATAGCCATGAAAGCCTGATAGCCCAGTCTGAATTCTGCATGCTTGATAGTTCCCTCTGTGTCGTTGTCATCTTTGGTATATCTGGTGATGTCGAGAATATCCGACTTGCCCCCGAACGTCGATATATAGAAATTGATTGCCGTTTCAGCCCTGCCGGCTTTTTCACCGGAAAACATCATCATTATTGAAATCTTCTGATTGATTTTCTCCACACCTCCGTACGAAAGCTGCCAGTTTACGCCAAACTTATCCTGAAGCCAGACATACTTCTTGCTCCATTCATATTTACCTAATGGCATTAATTCGGAGCCTCCCTCGAGTAGTTTGCGGAATAACATATCAATCTCTTTCTCTGTGTCACAAATAACATAGAACGAGATTGACGGATTGATTTTAAATTCCGGCCCACCGTTAAGACACATGAATTTCTGTCCGGAAGATTCAAAAATTATCACCATCTGATTTTCGGAAGTTATTATAGCATCATCGAAGACCGAACAGTAAAAATCTGCCGCCTCTTTTGCCTTTCCGTCAAACCAGAGACAAGGATAAATAATGTTGTTTTTCATTTCCCCGGAGTTTAGTCCTGTTCTGCCTATTTGCTCTTTTCTGCGCAATTAAACATCCATTGAACGCCAAACTTGTCCTTAAGGCTCCCGTAATAATCTCCCCAGAACATATCCTGCAGTTCCTGTTCCACAGTTCCTCCCTGTGAGAGTGCATTAAACAAACGTTTCGTTTCCTCTTTTGTGTCGGGTTGAAGAGTAATGTAGACATTATTCCCGAAATTGACCCTGAAGCCCATCGATTCAGGAGCATCGGTTCCCATTAAAAGGTGTCCGCCCAGTATTGGCAATGCAATATTCATCACAAGATCCTTGTCTTCTTCAGGGAGTGGTGGCATATTTTCTGAGGGAGGTATATCGCGAAACCGGGATATTTCTCCCTTAAATTCACTGCCAAAAACAGTTTTGTAGAAATTAAACGCTTCCTCCGTATTACGTTGGAAATTAAGATATGTGCTGACTTGTGCCATAATATAAAAAGTATTAAATTATTTACTTTTCACAGATCGATTTCAACTTGTCAAGGGCTTTCGGCCATGTTTCAGCAAAGTAAA
>CAYQZL010000189.1:0-8035 GCA_964421975.1 uncultured Rikenellaceae bacterium | reverse complement strand
CTGTCTGTAAATATCTGTCAACAGATTTCTGTAATTCCGAATATCCAGGACATCTCGATTGAGGAGGTAAACGATTCATTCACTGACTTTCTTCCGTCCTCATCTGTTTTCTGGATTGAAGATGGTGCATATATCAGGGAAAAGATAAATGATATTTTCGGGCAGGTCGTAAAAAGGGAGGAATCGGGTCAGATAAGCGGTAAGATAGGTACCATAATGACCGGTAACCGTTTTATTGAAGAATGTCTCAAATTCAGGATAGTTGAATTTGGAAGAAGTGTTATTTCTGAACCTGATCTGCGGATTGAATTCCGGACAGAGCCACAACCTGTATTCAACAAAAATTTTGAGCTTCTCACTGCAAAGCTTGTCTCAAATAATCTGGAAGGATATGGCACTTTCATTATTTCCGAAAGCCAGTCTCAGATCGACAGGCTAAGGGATATTTTTGCAGAAATCAATCCTGAAGTCAATTTCAGATCACTGCTTTTCAATCTTCACGGAGGTTTCACCGATCATGATATCAGGATTTCCGTTTATACTGATCACCAGATCTTTGACAGGTATCACAAGTTCAGGATCAGGGGCTTTTTTACAAAGAAGGAAAGCATTTCGGTCAAAGAGCTCACCGGTCTTAATCCGGGTGATTATGTTGTTCATATTGATCATGGTATAGGTAAATTTGGCGGACTGGAAAAGATTGAGGTAAACGGAAAGATACAGGAAGCTATTAAGCTCGTTTACAGGGATAATGATATCCTTTATGTTGGTATCCATTCTCTGTACCGGATTTCAAAATATAAGGGGAAGGACGGATCAGAACCCAGGATATACAAACTTGGTTCAGGTGCCTGGCAGAAGCTTAAGCAAAGTACCAAAAACAAGGTCAAGGATATTGCAAGAGACCTTATCAGTCTTTATGCCAAAAGAATGGCTTCGGATGGTTATTCCTTCTCTCCCGATTCATATCTGCAGCGCGAGCTGGAAGCCTCATTCATATATGAGGACACACCCGATCAGCTTACCGCAACACTATCGGTAAAAGAGGATATGGAAGCTTCCCACCCCATGGACAGGCTTGTCTGCGGCGATGTGGGTTTCGGCAAAACAGAGGTAGCAATAAGGGCTGCATTCAAGGCAGTTACCGACAGCAGGCAGGCTGCAATACTGGTCCCGACAACCATCCTTGCTTTTCAGCATTATAAGACATTTACATCGAGACTTAAAGGTTTCCCATGCACTGTTGATTACCTGAGCCGTCACAGAAAACCTGCAGAACAGAAAAAGATCATTTCAGACCTGGCTGACGGGAAGATAGATATCATCATCGGAACACATAAAATTGCCGGTAAAGATATTCGGTTCAGGGATCTTGGCCTGCTGATTATTGATGAGGAACAAAGGTTCGGGGTTGCAGTAAAAGAAAGGCTTAAAACACTCAAAGCCAATGTTGACACACTGACACTTACAGCTACACCGATACCGCGGACGCTCCAGTTTTCTCTTATGGGTGCCCGTGATCTTTCAATAATCAATTCCCCGCCGCCAAACAGGATGCCCATTGTTACCGAGATACACGGCTTTAATGAGGAAATAATAAAGGAAGGTATTGAGTATGAGGTAGCTCGTGGAGGCCAGGTATTTGTTATTCATAACAGGGTTGAAAATATAAATGATGTAAGGGACAAAATCAGCCGGATATGCCCCAATGTAAAAGTTGCAGTTGTTCACGGACAAATGGATGGCAATTCGATCGAAAATGTGATGTTCGATTTTATCCAGGGAGATTATGATGTACTGGTGGCAACAACCATTATTGAATCGGGCCTTGATATTCCAAATGCAAACACGATCTTTATCAACGAAGCCCAGCATTTCGGATTATCAGAACTGCATCAGCTTAGGGGAAGAGTAGGACGATCAAACAGAAAGGCATTCTGTTACCTTCTGGCTCCTCCTCTTAATACTCTTACCCAGGATGCACGGCGCAGGCTGAAAGCCATTGAGGAATATTCAGAACTCGGAAGCGGGTTTAATATCGCAATGCAGGATCTCGATATCAGAGGTTCGGGAAATCTTCTCGGGGGAGAGCAGAGCGGATTCATTGCCGATGTGGGATTTGAAACTTACCAGAGGATCCTTAATGAAGCACTGGCTGAACTGAGGAACAGTGAAGCACCCGAACAACAGGCCGGCACCCTGGATGAACCTGTACAGGACAAAAAAATGAAGTCTGGATCATATGTTAATGATTTTCAAATTGATACCGATCTTGAGATCATGTTCCCCGATGAGTACATTTCAAGTATTTCTGAAAGGATCAGGCTCTATAAGGAACTCAATGAGATCGCATCCGAAGAATCCCTTGAATCATTTTCAGCAAACCTTACTGACAGGTTCGGATCATTGCCGGAACCGGCAGCAGCCCTCCTGGATATAGTAAGGCTCAAATGGATTGCAGTAAGACTAGGTATTGAGAAAATACTCCTGAAAAATGATCTGTTGATTGCCAATTTCGTAAGCGATCCGGATTCGGCATTCTACAGAAGCCGGCTTTTTGTATCAATAATGACTTATGTAAACCGGTTCCCGGGGAAAATGTCCGTCAGACAGAAAGAATCTAAACTCAGCCTCACGATCCGGGAAATAAGAACAGTGCAATCAGCAATCCATATCCTCAACAATATCTCAAATTCTGTCTGAATAACCCTCTGCCACTTAATTAATAACTTTAAGTACCCAGGGCATTTTAACTTACTTTAGGCACTTTAGCTCACTTTAGCCACTTTAGGCACTTTTTATTTAATTTCCTACCTTTGTAAATATTCTAAAGACATGAATGTAATATACGATTTAGGTAATACGTTCAACCGGCTTGCAGTATATGACGGAAACAAGAGAGTTTTTTGTATCCGTACCAGAGAACACAGTTGTGATAAGATACAGGAAAAGACTTCTCCATTCAGGCTTAAAAAAATGATAATCAGTTCAGCCAGAAAGCTGCCTGATTATATATATGATCTTATGAGTGTGGATATTCCTTATGTTCACATACTCACCAACAAGTCTAAACTTCCGTTCAGGACTGAATATGAAATACCCGAGATGCCCGGTTCTTACCGTATTGGAGCGGTTGCAGGTGCATATGCCCATTTCCCGGGCGAAGAAGTATTGATCATTAATACCGGAACAACAATAACATACGATTTTCTGTCGGGTAAAAAATATAAGGGAGGAAATATTTCTCCGGGTCTTACCATGAGGTTCAGGGCACTCCATAAATTTATCGACAACCTGCCTCTTGAATCGGTATCGGGAGATTATACATTCCCTGGCAGAAATACTGCAGATGCGCTCAGGGCAGGAGTTATTACAGGGGTTGTATATGAAATAAATGAGTATATTCGCACGTTTAAGAAAGAACAGAAAAAGCTAATAGTTGTAATTACAGGCGGGGACAGCGATTTTCTCAGAGACAGGATCAGATACAAAATCAGGCACATTCCCGAGCTTGTAATGGATGGATTAAATAATATTCTCGAATACAATGCAAAATAAATTTGCTGCAATTCTTTTTATTCTCATAATATCTCCGCTCTTCTTTACTGCTACAGGACAGAAAATGGTAAATTCGCCATATGCAAGATTCAATCTTGGTATACTTGAGTCATCCGGTTCATTCAGGAGTCAGGGTATGGGTGGTGTCGGAACTGCAATAAGGGACAACAGTACACTCTATTATACAAATCCGGCGTCATACAGCAGTCTTGATACAAATGCATTTGTCTTCGACTTCGGGATTGATTACGGATTAAACATGCTTACTGACGGTTCGGACCGTCATATATCTGATGATATTAATTTTGATCACATGCTTCTCGGATTGCCTCTTGGAAAGGGATGGGGGGCAGGCCTGGGAATAACAACTTACAGCAACGGTTATTATGCTATCTCTGAAACAATTGACGAAAATGACTCCGGATTTGATCCGGTAACAGGTGAATATATTGAGAATCATTCGGGAAAAGGGGGAATAAACAGATTCTTTGCCGGAACAGGGGTAAAAGTTTTCAAATACTTCTCCCTCGGGGTGAATTTTAACCTCCTTTTCGGAAATATCAGGCGGGCCAATCAATTTGACTTTATTGATTATTATAACTCATATAACAACAATATGAGTGAGACTCTCGAACTGAACGGCATCAATTTCGATTATGGCTTTCAGGCTGAGATACCTCTCAAAAACAATTATTTTATCAACACCGGAGCATCTTTCGGGCAGGGAATGAATTATAAATCAAGGTTCGAGTCCATTTCCTACAGATATAATTATTATGGTCTTACAGATACAATAAACTGGTCGGCTGATTCTTCTAAAGTTTATATTCCCGGGACGCTCAGGCTGGGAGTATCTCTCGGGAAAAAGAATAAATTCACGGCAGCCTTCGATTATGTTATGACAAAATGGTCTGAATCAGACCTCCATGGAAGTGAAGGATATCTTGCCGATACCAGGTCAATGTTGTTCGGAATGGAATATATACCTGAGAAATATTCAAATTTCAGTCTTTTCAGAAGAATGGAATACCGCATTGGAGGACATCTTGACAATAATTATCTGATGATAAACGGAGAACAGCTGAAAGAAGCAGGAGTAAGCATTGGTATAGGGATTCCCATGAGGCGGACCTTTTCAAAAGCCAATATTTATATCGATTATACAAAAAGATCCGGCAACGGCGATATTATGCACACCGAGAATTATTTTACACTGGGTATAAGCCTCAATCTTTATGATCCGTACTGGTTCATAAAGCGTAAATATGATTAACTTTTCATGTTCCGTACATCTTTTCACAATAAGTTTTGTTCTTTATTCCTGTATGGCAGCATAATTATTTCTGTGGTTTTTTCTGCTTGTGAAAGGAAAATAGATACTATCAGAAAAGATGATGTTCTTTTGCTTCCGTCGATCACGGCAAAAAATTCCACAACAGTTTTTACTGATTCGGGCAAAGTACAGCTCATTATGTCATTTGATATAATGGAATCGTACACTAATATTGAAGAGCCTTATTCGGAATTCAGATCAGGTATCAGGGTTAGTTTTTTTGAAGGTAACGATACTCCTGCCGGAACTGTATATTCGAAGTATGCAAAGTATATCGATAAAAAGAAATTATGGGAGCTGAAGGATTCGGTAGTTGTCCTGAATGAATCGAATGACAAGCTGGAGACTGAGCAGTTATTCTGGGATCAGGAAAAAGACCTGATCTATACCGACAGGTTCATAAAGATCACAAATGAAGATCAGACGGTGATGGGTACCGGATTTGAATCTGATCACAGGCTTACAAGGCGTAAGATCAAAAATGTAACTGCAACAATATACCTCAAAGAGGAAGAAGAGAATTAATCAATAATTTATTTTTACCGCAAAGGGCGCAAAGATTGCGCAAAGGACTTAAAGAAAAACGTATTAAAAAACGTTTTTTAATACATATTATAATACGTTTATTTATAAGCTGTTATAGTAAGAGACTATTTTATCAAGATCGCTTAAATCCTTAATCCTGAGGTTATTTAACCTGATGAATTGCCTCAATTCCTCCCGTTTATCACTTAAAACCGAGATAATGTCTTTTAAATTCTTAACCTTTATTGCATTGCTGTTTTGAGTTTTAAGGTAAAAAGAATCCTTTAAATGAATGAATTTTGCCGGTTTTGCGTCCTGGTAAAGTTTGGGAGGTTCGACATCCTGGATCCTCAGATTTTTATGTATGAGCAACAAACATTTGCCTTCTTCCTTAAGTATAAAACAATATTTCTCAGCTGAAGGTTTTTTTGCACCTGGTCTTATGATAATATTGTCATATAAGAAAGTCAATGTATCAATGATTATTTTTGACAATGATCCGGTATTTGAAATCCCAAAAACATTGCCATTGTGCTTTATCTGGATAAGATCTGCATATATATCATATCTAAGGTCAGCTACATAGGTCTCTCCTGACTTAAAAACAACATTTCCTGAACTGAAATCTTTAAAAATGTAAGGATCGCCAATAATATCGTTGTAAGGTGTAAATTTAATTCCATCCTTACTTTCATTAAGTCTTAGTTTGGCAAGTAAATAATCGGAACCGGGGACAACAATTTGAGAATTGAGTTGAGAAAATGAAAGCATCAGGATGCATGACAGAATTATTGATATTTTTTTTGCTTTCATAAAATCATTGCTGACAGGTTTTAACAAAGAAATAAGGCTGTCCTGACAGACAGCCTTAACATTACATTTTAATATTGTTATCTGGGTGTATATACGACCCAGAAAATTCTGAAACCACCCGAACCGGCATAATTGTAATATAGTTTAATCACGCCAGTTGCAGGATTATAGGAACTGATATTATCCGGATTGTTAGGGTCACCGGAGTTGACATCAGAACGTCCGGGGAAACTAAGAGTTACTGCATTGGTAGTCTGATTGATATTTATCACGACTTTAGTATCCTCCCATACTCCGAACCACTCGTCACACTCGGATGCATTAAGCGGTCTGAGATTGACATTTTCAGTATACGCAGAATATGGAGTTGTCGGATATGTACCTCCTGCTGTAGGATGAAAGTATTTTATATCTTTAACATAGGCGCCTGCGAAGAAGTTTGCAACAGCAATTTCAGTTTTTCCTGATACATCTACTTTTCTGCCATCCTCCATTACAGATACATAGCTTAGTGTCCATTTATGTCCGATGGTAAGAACACTTTCATCAGCTGGCATTCCAAGTCCGGCTGAAAGTTGTGAATAAGTAAAACTCACCTGTTTTGACACGTCTGCTGACACGTTTGCAGCACCTACACTAACAGTCTGGTCAAGTACTTTAGCCTTACCGGTATAAGTACGGTAAATTTCAACTCCGGTTATACCAGGTCCTTTTGGTATATCAATCGTAATATCCACCTTGGGGGTACTACCCAGTTTATAAGGTATGGATTCAGTAGCTGACAGGATTCCGCCGGTTTTCACATCAGCAGTCATTAAGTCATCAAATGTGTCATCGCAAGAATTAAAAATCATGATTGAGAATAACACACTTAAGGCTGAAAATATTAGTTTTTTCATAACTTATCGTTTAAGCAATTAAAAATTATCTTTTGTATCCCACCAAACTCTAGTATTCAGGTTATCAGCACCCTGCCTTGAAATAGCTGTTGCAAGGTTTGTGGGATTTCTGCCTGCCTCATCTGAAGGATAATATGCTCTTACAGGGATTTTTCCACCATTCTGACCTGCAATTGCCGGTGTAAGCACCGGGAAACCGGTTCTTCTCCATTCAAAATGTGCCTGCAATCCCTGGTCGAATAAAGCAACCCATTTTTGTGTTGCAATTTGTTCAATAGCAGATGCAGGGAGAAGAGTATCGGCTGTTCCTCCCCAGTCGACAAAATCCTGCCATGCGTAATCATAGATATTTTCATTGGTCATTCCCCAGCTTTCAAAGGTTGGTCTCCATGTTTCCAATTTTGAAGCAAAGGTACCATCGGCGTTATACTGGTCCCATGATGCTCTGATAGCATCCTTGTAAGTCTTGTCAGCCAGATTATGTCCGCCCGGTATAAAACCACGGGCTGCAGCTTCAGCTTTAATAAACAATAATTCTGTATAGCTCAGCAACATACCCGGAGCGGTTGCTTTTGAGAAATATGTTCCTATTTTTGATGTATTAGCCAGGCCATTGCCGTTATATGCAGCAGCATCAGCAGCCAGCATCCCGTTAGGCAAACCAATCCAGTCACCCTTACCTGCTGCCAGTTCTGCATAAACAACCACTCTGTAATCAGGACTGGGGGCTTCTGTATAGAGATAATCAATTATTGTATTGCTGACCCTGTGGTCATCTCTTGTTTTCCTGTTTTCATTGATCGGATGATTATTTGGAGCTGATCCAAGATAATATAAGGCAACGTTATCACTGTTGCTTTCCAGTACCGGATATGTTGCCGGATTTCCGAAAATGGCTGTAATATCA
>CAYQZL010000188.1:0-8038 GCA_964421975.1 uncultured Rikenellaceae bacterium | reverse complement strand
AAAAAAAATTGCCTGCCTGTTACCGAGGTAAAGCATTAAGATACCAGCAGCAACAAGTAAAAGGGGAAGCCAGCTTCGTCTTTTGAAAAGCCAGTTACCGGTACGTTCTAATTCGTGTACAAGTGCCATTGAAACTGAATTTGAAGCGGTAAAAGTAGGGAAAATTCTAGAAACTGTATTTGAACCTCAGATATACCAGGTTGATTTTAGATCTGATCTCTCCCATTTCACCGTCAAAATGTTGCCAGATAAGTGAGAAATCTACATTCTGGGCCATAGAATAATCTACCGATGGTCCGGCAAAATAACCTTTAAGGTCGGGAAACCACATTCCTGACAAGCCAATATTTAAAAGGGGTGTTGCAGCCAGTGTGTACTGGCCAAAAGCTGTAAGCTTTGAAAAAGCCAGGTCTCTGGCTGACAAATTTCCTGTATATAATTTAGTAAAATTGTTTATTTCCAGCGGATCATTGCAATACATAAGCTGAAACTGTAACATCGAATTATCGCTGAATATTTTATCGATACCTGCAGTTACAATTGCCGTACCTGTGGTGTCTTTAAATGACTGAACCGGACGGAACCAGGTGCCTTCTCCCCTGAATGAAAGTGAACCTATTGATCCTGACCACCCTGCCCCGGCAATGAGATCAGAGCTGTTTGAATATCCTGCAAGGAACTGAATATCATAGCCCCATTTACTGAAACGGAAGAGACCGGCTGCAGTAATATCCTGCTCCCTGTCGGCTTTAACCGCCAGCTCAATTACGGATGACCAGGAAGGATAATACTGAAGCCGTATTGCATCACTACCCGGCCTTTCGATATAATCAATATCAAAAAAAGAATAAGCATTGAAAATATCATTTGGATTCCATACCAGCGCCTGTCCCCAGTTTATACGCTGACGGCCTATCCTTGCCTGGAATTTTTCATAATTGAAGTCGATCCATACCCTGTCCAGTGTGCTGTTTATGAAAAAAGAATTTTCAGTCACCAGGTTCCACGACAAATCGGTCAGTCCTTCATCCGTATCAATCATTTCAGAATAGAATTTCCCGTTTTTTGCCATATCCCCGGTAAAGATACGGTTACGCAATTCAGCGGCAAAAGTAATATTGTCATTAAGGTAAGCTTTGAAATTTAGTCTGTTATGAAGAAGGAAATCATTTAGAAAGGGTCCTGAAAGAGAATCGAACATTACACTCTGCATGGAAGTCAGGTAGCCATTAATTGTTATTTTATCTTCTTTCTCCTGATTCCATGCAGGGACTGAAGTGAATAAACAAAGAATCAATAATATGCCAGGTTTTGTTATCATTTTAGAATCCAATAAAATTATTCCCGTTTTTCATCTGAAACCACTTTCCCATCCTCAAGAGTGATAACACGATGCGCCATTTTAACAACCCTCGGATCGTGTGTTGAAAAGATAAAAGTTATCTTTTCTTCATGGTTCAGCTTTTCCATTATTTCAAGCAGTGTAGTTGCAGACTTTGAATCGAGGTTGGCGGTCGGTTCATCGGCCAGTACGAATTTTGGTTTGGAAGCCAGTGCTCTTGCCACGGCAACTCTCTGCTGCTGGCCGCCTGATAATTTTGCAGGACGGCTGTTGGCCCTGTCCCCAAGACCAACTGCTTTAAGAAGTTCATATGACCGGTTTTCCCTGTCATTCCTTGCCCATTTCTGCAGAGACATAATAAATTCAATATTCTCTTTTGCAGTCAGTACCGGTATCAGGTTATATGATTGAAACACAAAACCAATATTTCTCATTCTGAAGTCAATGAGCTTAGAGGGTTTAAGTGTGGAAAGATCGACCCCGTCAATAATAATATTTCCCGAGCTCGGAAGATCGAGACCTCCAAGAAGGTTCAGAAGTGTGGTTTTTCCTGAACCTGATGGTCCCACTATCGC
The DNA here is from genome assembly GCA_964421975.1 of uncultured Rikenellaceae bacterium. Classification (GTDB taxonomy): domain Bacteria; phylum Bacteroidota; class Bacteroidia; order Bacteroidales; family VadinHA17; genus LD21. Next base: position 6,121 of record CAYQZL010000188.1, on the reverse strand, counting down.
AGCAAATTCGGCTTCGTGAAAATCGAGTGTAACATTATTGACTGCATGGACTTTTACTTCCGTAGAGTTGTATATTTTATTGACTCCTTTTATTTCTATGACTTTCATGATATGATATATTTTAGAGTTCCATATTATTCTGTTCTTATTGCATCAACCGGATTAAGCTGAAGTGCTTTTCGTGCAGGATAAATTGACGAAAGAATACCTGTGAGGATTATGAGGATAGTGGTTAAAATAAAGAATTGTGCATCAATAACCGGGAAGAGGTGTGCCGTATAACCCAAAGCCTCCATACCCTCCGAATACTTAACAAGGTTTATTCCATTCTTTGAAGTGAGGGCAATGACAATCCCGCTAACGGCCATTCCGGTCATACCTCCTGTCAGAGAAAGGAAAACCGATTCAAGCATTATCATAATGAATATTCTACTGCGGTTCATTCCGATTGCAGCAAGCATGCCTAATTCTTTTGTACGTTCAAGAACCGACATCAGCATGGTATTGACGATCCCGAAAGCCAGCGCCGCAAGTATTATTCCCATGAACAGTCCGTAGATTTCCTGCATCATATCAGCATACATTGCAAGATCAGGCTGAATCTCCTTCCAGTTCATTACTTCAAGATCCGGAAGCAACTGCCTTAATGTTGCCGTAGCCGGTCCGGTCAGCGAATTGTCTTCAAGCTTTCCGATAATTCTGTGATATGTATTTTCCGGCATTGCGGTCAGCCCTCTCAACTCTGCTTCAGGGACAAAAACCGAAACCGATTCAAACATATCGTTGTTCGTCCTGTAAATACCGCTTACCCTGAATGCAGCACCTGTCTGAATATTGTTGATATCCAGAAATGTAAGGATCACCCTGGAACCTTCTCTGAAGGACCATGCTGATTCTTTTATCCTCCGCCCGTATTTTTTGTATTCTGATACATCGAGAAGCTTTTCAACCTCTCTTGAAAACTTTTTCTCAGATGTAAATCTCTGGTCATACAGGACCTCAAGCTTACCTGTAACTGCTTCAGGAACTCCGTCTTTCCTAAGATCAGTCATCACGTCCTGATCGATGTAATATCTGATTATGTTCAATTCCTTTGCCAGCTTCTCTCCAATAAAAACACTATTATATTTTGTGTCCGATTCCAGAAAATTACCTGTGCCCGGAATAATCTTTCGTGATAATGTGAACATTTCTTTTTCCTTTTCAACATCGATCCCTGAAATTTCAACCCCGGCACTCCTGGTCGAGGTTGAAGCAATGCCACGTACAATTATCCTGCCTGTAATGGCAGTTACCCCGCGAACTGACTCAAGAGATGATACTACTTTTTGAACATCGGGAATATAGTTGTTTAAATCCGTACTATTCCTGAAATCTTTATTATTTATCTGAATATGTGATAGTTCCTCATTAACGGATGCATCAATCCTCTGAACTATTGCACTGTTCATTACAGCTATCGAAAAGACTCCGGCAAAAACTCCGACAGTTACGGCAGCGATCACTATCAGGCTTCTCGATCTGTTTCGCCATACATTTTTCCATGCAATTCCGGTTATCATGATTATAATTAATTAAGCTTTTAAAGAATTGATCACATTTATTCTGAATATCTTTCTTATACTGAAACTTATTGCTATTAAGAGTATAACAAGAACCACCACTGTCTGCCACAGAAAATATGAATCAGGTAACAAAGCGGGCATGACCGGTTCGAAACCATAATCCTCCCACATCTGTGCCATTTGTCCGGTAAATCTGATAGGATGGAAATTCAGATAGAAAATCAGGGGCAGTGATACAGCCACGCCGGACATTACACCAAGCAAACCAATCATTATCAACTCAATGGCAACTATCTTTGATAACCTGGACTTCTGCATCCCGACTGAAACAAGCATTCCGAATTCTCTCCTTCGCTCAGCCAGCATCATAAGTATGGTTCCAAAAACTCCAAAAGCAATAACGAGGTATAAAATACCGATCATTATCATTCCCGATTTATTGTCAGCATCCAGCTGGTTGACCATTATAGCATTAAGCTCCATCCATGTTCTGACTGTTATGGGTTCGTGTATGATCTTTCGCAGGTTATCCGCCGTCTTTTTAACACTTTTTTCATCATTGTTTTTAAGCCTTAAAACAGCTGAAGTCGTTATCCCTTCCGCTGCATAAAGCTCACGTGCGGAGGCGATAGGCAGATAGACTATTGAATTGTCAATGTCAGGTGCCGGCAGCCTGACTATCCCCTTCACCACAAACTGCCCTGCAGCAGATGCACCATGATATCCCTGACCAATCAGGATGATCGTATCACCGATATTGAGATTAAGAAACTGGGATAAACCATCACCAATCACAGCAAAACCAGAATCACAATCATTAAAATATTCATTAGGAAAGTAAGCATGTTTACGGAACAAAGGCAGAACAGCAGAAGAATCATCTTCAGTTATTCCGATGTCGAGCATTAGCCGGCCGGTCCCCGCATAAGATTCTTCCAAAAATACATCAAGCAGCTTTTTCATCCGGGCATCCAATGATTCATCCTTTAACGCATTAACAGCTTTCTCTGTAAGTTTATATGTCACCAGCCTGCTTTTAATGTCCGAAACATCATTTTCTCCTTCAGGATCAATACCCATTACTATTACTCCCTGAGTATTATTACCGGCAGCAGCGAGAGCAAATGATTCCAGCCTGGGGACAATTTTAATGATATTCGGATCATCAGTTATCTTATTTATTAACTCCGGATCGGTTTCAAAACTGTTATCAAGGACCGGATCATCGAAATAATCCTGATGCTGTAATTGCAGATATCCTGAATAGGACTCTATCACATTCTTGAACATCCTGTCGTATGATCCAAGCTGGATCGACCTCATTAAAAGGGCAAAGAATACGGCAAAAAATACAGAAGCCGCTGTAATAATTGTTCTTCGTTTATTCCGCCAGAGATTTTTCCATGCAAGCTGATAGTCTTTCATAACAATAGATTTGAGATATTTAGCTTATGTTCCGGGTTCCGGGTTCCGGTCAGACCAAACTCATTTAGATTACCATACAGGAAACCTTTCATCTTATGGTTTTCATATTCTGCTGTGAAAAGAAATTCTCGTCAAGATTAATATTGAATTTCATTTCATTGATATTAAGTATTGTCTTATTACCGGGATTTTCGGCAGGAACCAGTTCTATAAGAGTTGGAAGAAATCTTCCATCCATTATTTTAAGCTCCATACCTCTTTCTGTTCTAACCAGATAACCATCTTCATCATAAAGCTCTGCTTTCAGAGTAATAAATTCTTTTTTATCCACCCACCATACCTGCTTACCCCAGAGCACATCAGTATTTTCTTTTGCAAGCATTATAATCCTGTAACAGAGCCTGCCGTCAATTTCCTCTTCGCCCTCAAGTGAATGAGTATAGTCATTAACAACCGATGATTCCCTCAGAATATCATCATTGGTATAGTCTGATCCCATCCATCCCTGCGACATCATTGAAGGAGGAAGCTTTATCAGCCTGTTAATTGACGGATTCCAGCTCCACATTTCATTCTTACGCTTAAGGAACGTCTGCCCCTTCTCGCGCGCCGGTGCAGTAATGAGTGTAAGTGCATAATCGTCTTCCTTTGACCAGGATTTAAATTCAACCGTGCGTTGCCAGGTTGGCCTTACTATAGTCATAGTCATAACACTGTAACCAGATAATTCCCCTTTGAATTTTTCATCAGCTTTTCTGACTATTTCTGTGGCTGAAAGTGACTGTCCTGATAAGAGCATGGAATTTCCCGGAAACAGGATAAGAACCAGTAATGTTGCATATAACTTTTTCATTATTACTTACTTACTTATAAATATCTATTATATTATCAACCGTTTTTTCGAAGAAATCATTATCATACATTTCAGGATCCATAAATACATAAGTGATCGCAAATCCTTTAATTGAAAGAAGAAACATATTCATGTCCATCCATGGATCATATTCACTACTCCGGATTGCTTTTTTCCGCTCAAAGTATTCTGTTATCATTTTCATTATACCGTATATAAAGGTTCCCTCCTTAATTTCTTTTTCTGTTTTAAACAAGGAGTCACTTCCCAACATTGTACCCAGAAATTGATCCCTTACCTCCGATTGCATCAGCACCTGGAAAAAGAGTCTCCAGAATGTCCTTTTCTCTCTAAGTATCCGGCTTAGTTTCCGGATAAAAAATTCGAATTCATCGCGGGAAAGATAACCGTCCCTGTTAATATCAAGATAATTATAAACCTCAGAAACTGACTTTTTGATAATTTCCGAAAGAAGATCCTCTTTGCTTTTAAAGTAATTATACATTAATCCTTTCGAGATACCCGCGTGCTTGGCTATATGGTTAATGGTTGTTGCATGAAATCCATGATTCGCAAAATGCTGAAGTACAGTATTCATTATAAGGGCTTTCTTTTCTTCCCTCATCCCTTCAAGCTGTTGTTGTGACTTTGGAGACATGATTTTTTGATTGAACGTTCAGTCAAAGTTAAAACAGATATTTTTCAGAAACAAATTTTTCCCCTGTTTTCTCATAAGATTTTACAAAATGCAGGAAACAAGCAACGAAATGTTTATTGTGATCTGCAGATTCAAATATTAGTGAATAAAAGTCAAATATGATTGTTCTCCTGCAACAATCATAATTATCTTCCGTTAAATCAGAAATCTGATATTTGAAAACGGGTTCTTAATTATTAAGAAAAGATTTTTATCTTTATACGCTGTATCTAAAACAATTAACCAATGGCAAGTCTAAAGCTTTTACTCGGATTAATTCCCTCTACTGCAAAATTAGAACAAGCCGAAAAGGCCCTGACGGATGAATTTGAAAAACTAAAGGCCTTTGCCGGCTCCGAACTCCTTTCCAGATACAATAAACTGAATGATCTGATCAGATCTTCTGATTTCCAGCATAAAAAAAAGGAAATAGAATCACTTCAGTACAAGAATTCCGAAGAATACGCAAGGGAAAGCGAATTCCTTTCCCTCCAGAAAGCAAAGGATATTGTTCTTTATTTCAAAACCGTTGCAGGTGGTACCCTGAAAAGATTCCGGGAAATGGATGGCTCTGCAAAGATCAGGGATTTTGAATCGCTTCAGGAATATATTAATTCCGTTGAATTCCGGCAGAAGCAGAAAATGAAACCGCTTACTTTCAAAGATACTGATGAATACCGAAAATTCCTTGAATTCAAAAGTCTTAAAAAAGATCCGGAAATAAAGTCTTATTATAAAGCTGCCGCCAGGGGAGAAGCAACAAAATCTAAAGTTGTTGAGAAATTTGAAGAACTCAAAGCATATATTAACAGTTCCGAATTCCTTGCCAAAAAGAATATGAAGCCTTTCACTTTCAAGGATACTGAGGAATATAAAAAGCTGCTTGAATACAAAAGGCTCAAAGATAGTCCTGACATCAAAGAATTTTATAAATTCCGTGATTCAAAAGAATATACAAATTACCAGCACATTGATGGTTCCCACAGACTGGCCAGGCTCAATGAACTAAAAGAATATATTTCAACCAGCGAATTCAGGGAAAAGAAAAATTATTACCTGGATAAAAAGAGATTTGAAAAAACGGATATGTTTAAAAGCATTCAGGAATTTAATACCCTGAAGAAGAATGAAGATATGGTATGGTATTTTAAAGTCAAGGATTCCAATAAGTTTGATTTATTGAGAAACAGGGAACTCATCTTCTGTGATGAATTCAACGGTGACCGGCTTGATACTTCCAAATGGCTTACAAACTATTACTGGGGAGATAAGCTCCTTCATGAAAGGTATTCTGTTGAAGGTGATCTGCAGGCTTATACTGAAAAGGAAAATTTTGAGGTCCGCAACAGTCTTCTCAAGATAATAACAAAGCCCCAGAAATATATGAGCAGGATATGGAGTCCTTCAGACGGTTTCAGACCTAAGGAGTTCAGCTTTACATCAGGAATAGTCAACACCGGTAAAAGCTTCCGTCATCAGTATGGTATCTTTTCCGCCAAAGTGAAGCTTGGAAATCCGTCGGCAAAATCTGCTTTAGATCGGAAGAGCGTCGTGTAGGGAAAGAGTGTAGGGTAGGGTGGT
>CAYQZL010000187.1:0-8138 GCA_964421975.1 uncultured Rikenellaceae bacterium | reverse complement strand
TATGGCCGGTGCATGCATAACAATGGTCAGCGTAATGTCGGAAAGAAGAATGAACCGCCTTAATAATGTGGCGCTCAGCGTCGGCCTTCCGGACTTCCTTACCAAAGGGGCAGGTATGTTCTCGGGCATGATGCTTAGTCAGTATACCGCAGATACACTGATAGTTGAACAAAGGATACTTTCAATGCCTGCCTCAATCCAGTCTATCCCTGCTGCTGCCGATCAGGAAGATTTTGTATCAATGGGAATGAATACGGCAATAAAGAACAACCAGATTCTTGACTGTGCATACGGTATCCTCGGAATCGAATTCATGGCGGCAGCCCAGGCTCTAGATTTCAGAAAAGAAGAATATAAATTCGGTAAAGGTGTTCAGAAAGCAAAGGACATCATAAGAAAACATGTCGAATTCCTCGATATTGACAGGCCACTCTACCCTGACCATACAGTCATGAAAGAACTTGTAAAATCATGCGAAATCCTCAATGAGGTTGAAAAAGAGGTGGGTAGTCTGGAATGAGTTTAACCGCAAAGGCCACTAAGGGATTCGCAAAGGTCGCTAAGCATCAAAATCTGTAATGTTCTTTGCGCACTTTGCGCATTCTTTGCGTACTTTGCGGTTAAATAAATTATTATGAATCCTTAACCAAATCCTTATAATTATGATGCGTAAAACACTAATTTTATTATTGTTATTCACCGGAATAACTGCTTCATCTCAGGTTAATTATGTACCATCGGCTGAAAATCTAAAGGCTCGTGAATGGTTCCAGGATGCAAAATTAGGAATGTTCATTCACTGGGGCGTTTATTCAATACTCGGTGATGGCGAATGGGTAATGAATAACCAGAGAATTGACAAACAAACTTATCAGAAACTTCCGGCTTTCTTCAATCCCATTAATTATGATCCGAAGGAATGGGTTGCACTGGCAAAAGCTGCAGGTATGAAATATATCACCATTACCAGCAAACATCATGACGGCTTCGCAATGTTCGATTCAAAACTCACCGACTGGGATATTGTCGACCGGACTCCATATAAAAAAGATGTTCTCAAAATGCTCGCAGATGAATGTAAAAAAGAAGGTATAAAACTGTTTTTTTATCATTCCCAGCTCGACTGGTACCAGGAAAATTATTATCCACGGGGAAATACAGGTCAGACTGCAGGCCGGCCAAACAGCGGCGACTGGTATAAATACCTCGATTTTATGGATGGACAACTGACAGAACTGCTGACCAACTATGGTGAAATAGGCGGTATCTGGTTCGATGGTCACTGGGATAAAAAAGATTCCGACTGGAGACTGGATAAAACCTATGGACTTATCCATAGCCTTCAGCCCGGATGCCTTATCGGAAGCAATCACCACCTGACTCCCTTCCCCGGAGAAGATTTCCAGATGTTCGAAAAAGATCTGCCCGGACAGAAAACAACAGGGTTCAATCAGGAACAGACAGTTGGCCAGCTCCCTCTCGAAACCTGTGAGACAATGAATAATTCGTGGGGATTTAACCTTCAGGACAAGAACTATAAGTCAACAAAAAACCTGATACAGTATATTGTTAAGGCAGCCGGTCTTAATTCAAATTTCCTTCTGAATGTAGGCCCGATGCCCGATGGGAAAATACAACCGGAATTTGTTTCAACACTCAGAGAAATAGGCACATGGATCAGCCAGAACGGTGAGACGATCTATGGGACACGTGGAGGTCCTGTTAGCCCAAGGTCATGGGGCGTAACAACCCGGAAAGGAAATAAGGTTTTTGTTCATATACTTGATCCGGAAGACAATAATATACTCATCCCTGATTTCGGGAAAAAGATACGGAGCATAAGCTCATTCAAATCGGGGACAAAGATCAGATTCAAACAGGATGCTTTCGGGATTACTGTTGTGGTTCCTGATGAGATTAAAGATGAATTCGATACAATTCTGGTAATCGAAATCTAAACTGCTATCTGAAATTTTTGAAATTTAAATCCAGTTTATTTTTTTACCACGGAGGACACAGGGTACACGGATTGTTCACGGAGTTTAGATCCGTGATTTACTCCGTGTCCTTCGTGCAATCCGTGGTTAAATTTTATATTTATTTCAAAAAAACTTCCAGAACCGGGATTTCAACGGGAGGTTTAAGAACCGGAATTGTAAGAGATAAATCGTTTTTCCCGCCTTCTCTGGGGGCAGACATAGCTATTTCTGAGGCATCATGGAGAAACTGGACATATTTTACCTTATCGGCCATATTAGTAAGTATCAATCTGCCAAGCGGATATGCAAGCAGATGAACATAAAGCCTGTTTGTTACAGGGTTATAAGTAAGAATGGTATTTGCAGGAGCTGTAAAACCTGCAGGTGCTTCAGTACATCCATAAACTGACCGGTTGTTCACTTTCATCCATTCACCCATAGCATTAAGTCTTTCCTGAGCCCTGTTATCGAAGGTGCCCCTTGCAGTAGGACCAACATTCAGGAGCAGGTTCCCACCCTTGCTTACAGATTCGACCAGAAGCTCTATCAGTTGGGCCGGGCTTTTCCAGGTCGTCTCATCACGGTAATAACCCCACGAACCTGAAAATGTCTGGCAGGTCTCCCAGGGAACTCTCTTTCCGTTAACTTCAGGCCATTTTTCAACCTTATATTGTTCGGGTGTTGTAAAATCCCATCCACCTTCAACATCCCTGAGGTCAAGGCGGTCATCGACTATAATACCCGGCTGAAGCGAACGGGCAAGCTTTAACAGGTTCTCGGAATCCCAGTCATTACGTCCCTTGCCATTCTTCCCCGGAAATGAAAAATCAAACCAGATAATACTTATCTCACCGTAATTGGTAAGCAGCTCCCTCACCTGATTTTTCATGTACTCCCGGTATTTATTCATATCCTTTCCCTTATTGAGCTTTTCATATTCGGCATCAGACTCCTGCCTCTGAGGATGCCTGCTGTCAATAGTATAATCAGGATGATGCCAGTCGATAAGGGAATAATAAAATCCGACTTTCAGCCCTTCTGCCCTGAAAGCTTCGACAAATTCTTTTATCAGATCTTTCTTTACGGGAGTATTTGTCGACTTGTAATCTGTGAATTTTGAATCGAAAAGACAAAATCCTTCATGATGCTTTGCAGTCAGGACAACATATTTCATACCTGCTTCCCGGGCCATTTTTGCCCATTCTTTCGGATTATACAGGTCGGGATTGAACAGATCAAAATATTTCTGATACTGCTCATTCGTCATCCTCTCCCTGTTCTTTACCCATTCATGCCTTGCAGGCATCGCATACAAGCCCCAGTGGATGAACATCCCGAAGCGGGAATCAGTCCACCATTTCATTCTTTGCATCTTTTGTGCCTCTGTCTCCTTCGGAAGCTGTGCACCGGAAAACTGAGAACCGGCCAGCAGAATAATCATCAGAAAAGCTGTAATACAGGTTTTAATCTTCATGGTATCTTTGTTTAGGATTAATAAATTCTCTCTAAATTTAATCCTTCTTTTTCATTTAAGAAGATTCCGGATCTCTTTTTTCATATTCTCATAATGTGATCCTTCCCAGTAGATCTTCCCGCAGCTTTCGCACCTGCGGAAAAGCTGATAGTATTGCCTTGTCCGGGGTGGAAGATCCGCGGATACATCATCTTTACTGATTTCCGAAAGCAATCCGTTACAATCCATACAGCGGGTGAATGTTTTCAGATTATTACCAAGATCGAATCTTTGAATAACTTCCCTTATCTGCTCCCTCGTATCAGAGGAACGGATCCAGTATCCGTGAGAAATACGCCGGTGCTTGAGCAACTGCCTGTCACGGGTTAGTATTATCCTCTTTTCCGAGACTGAAATATCAATGATTTCATGATCATCAAAATCGCTGTTAAAGAGGGTATCAAAACCCAGCAGCCTCAGATAGCGGACCAGTTTCCCCAGGTGAACATCAGCAATGAACTTAACTGTTCGTAAAGGTTTCTGCCTCAGATGAGTTACTTCTGTTATATCGAGACTTTCAAAAACAGGGTATACGGAAATCTGGTCACCTTCCCCAGGTTTAAAGGAAAAACCGACAGATCTTCCGTTTACCAGTATCAGATCTACTTCAGTGTGGGGCACTCCGAGTGACTCGATGATATCTTTCACCGAAGGATCCCCTCTGAATGAATGCTGAAATGTCTGCTTTTTTCTGTAAGAAGGCAGAAAATCATTCAGCTCCTCATAAAATCTGATATTTGCAGTCTTTACTGTCACTCTTACCGATTAAAATCATACACATTGATCCCCTAAAAGAAATTCTGTGTAACTCTTTGTTTATCCATGTCTTACCTCTGCATCCCAATGTAATTATTTTTATAAGAACTTACAAAGAGGAAGACTGAGGGATACAGTAAAACACACAGAATCTATCAAACGTACCTTTCATGCAATATCGTAAGCAGATCTTCGGTGCCCAGCTTTACCGGATTGTTTTTGGATTCGGTGGCCAGTGCAATTTCCTGTAATCCTTCTTCACTGATCCCGGCTTTCCTGAGTCCCGGCAACTTTAATTCTGCTGTAAGTTCGTGAAGATATTCAATGAATTTATCAATCAGCCGGTCATCATTGTTATCGCCAGCATCATCGAGAAAAATCCTGGCAAGGGTAAGATACTTATTGAGATACTGCTGATATCCGGATTTCTCCCTTAACCTTTTTAATGTCATCTCATTGGATGCAGCCATCAGTGTTCCGCAGATAATGCCGTGTGGAACATCATACAGTCCCCCTGCTGAAGATGCAAATCCGTGTACAACTCCCAGACCGACATTTGCCAGGCATATACCCGATGTAAGTGCGGCGAAAGCCATTTCCGATCTTGCACCCGCATCATTTCCATTCCTGTATACCTGTAACAATGATGATTTTACCGCCTTGAGTCCTTGCAGTGCAAGTGCGTCTGAATACTCATTTGATTTTGTTGAAAGATATGCTTCAGTTAGCTGTGTAAAACAGTCCATACCTGAGGCAGCAGTTATTTCAGAAGGACATGAAATGGTTAGTTCCGGATCTATAAGAGCAATATCAGGAACGAAATTTTCATGTCGCAGCGACTTCTTATAACCATCTTTCCCAATCCTTGAAATAACTGCATTCTTAGTTGCCTCACTGCCTGTCCCGGAAGTCGTCGGCACTGCTATGAAGGGGATCTTTGTTCCCGGATGATCCCTGAATCCTACTCCTTCAAGATAATCCTTAATACTGCCTTCAACAGTTAGCATGGCCGAAATTGCTTTTCCGGCATCCAATGCGCTCCCCCCTCCAACCGCAATAATCACATCAGGCATATCTTTTCTGTAAGAAACAACTGCGTCATCTATCATCAGGTCTGATGGCTCACCTTCAATTGCCAGCTTTCTCAGGCCGGACCCTTCTTTTTCAAGTGTCTCTGTTAAAATTAGCCAGGCAGAAGTTTCCCTGAATGAGGAATAACCTGTTATAATCAGTACTCTTTTCCCATACCCCCTGATCAATGAGGGCAGTTCGCCGAACTTTCCGTTTCCGAAAATTATCAGCGGAAGCCTGCTGAACCGGAATGATTTAATCATATTTCCGGCTCTCTGGTTGCAGAATATTGTACCTTATTCCTTTCCGGGGTTCCGCCATCATATCGCTTACCCTGTCCTTCCACCTGAGATAATGTGATGTCTTCTTATGTGCTTCCGCATATGCCTCCGATTCATATGCTTCATAAAACATGAATCTGAATGGATCATCAGCCTGCCTGATAAAATCAAACCTGAAATTACCGGGCTCCTTTATCGATTCAAGATGATTTTCCTCACAGGCTTTTATAAAATCATCAACCGATTCGGGTTTTACATGAATATAAACACAGGTTACTATCATTTTTTTGTATTTTTACAGTAAAAATAAGCTATCTGTCTGAAAACTCAAACCATAACATAAATTGTTCATTTAATCTTCATCTTTGATTTTTAGCTTTGTAACTGAATATGTTAAGAATACGAAAAGATGAGCAGTACAGGAGGGATAAAACGGAGGGCAAAATGAAGAATTTGTTTAAAGTAGTATTATCAATAGTATTAGTGACAGTGACCGGCTTTCTTTGCGGGGCACAGACAGCAACTGTTATACAGGATTCTGCCACTGTGGCCGTAAACAGTGTCTCAGAGGAAGAAAAGTTGCAGAACCAGGAACAAAAACAGAACCAAAATCAAAGTCAGAATCAGAATCAGAAACAGGGTCAGGGACAAGGTCAGAATCAGAATGCTTCGGGTCAAAAAGCTAAAAGTCAGGCTAAAGCTCCCGGTCAGAATGTAAAACAGGTAAAAAGTGCACGCCCCGATTTCAGTAAATCAAAAGGTGCACGTCCGAATATAACCAGACCTTCAGGATCGGGAATTCCAAAAGGTGTCGGGAAACCAGGAGGAGCCGGTAAAAAAGGAGGAAGCTAATTTCTTATATGATCAGATGAACAGGCATTATGAGATAGTAATCATTACAATTCTGTGTATCATCCTGTTCATCATACCTGCTTATACTTTTTCCCAGACCGGTCAGCCAGACTCGTTAAACATTAAGGAGAACCCTGATACCTCCGTTTCAAAGCATGCACTGTTCACTGGCCTAGGGTATGGCAGCAATTTCATTTACCTGGGCTCGACCATTTCAGGGAATCAGCCCTATGGTTATACTTCTCTCTCCTATGGTTTCAACTCCGAAATATATGCAAGTTTTTCAACGGTACACCTTCAGGATATTTCCCCCTTTCTTGCTTTCCATACAGGAAGTCTCAATTACAGTCATGTCTTCAATTCATGGTTTGATATTTCAACAGGTATATCAAGATACCAGGTGACTGCCTCGCTTGAAAATACCCTGTTTAACAGCTTCAGCTACGGAGACCTCACAGTGGGATTTGACTGGAATATTCTTTATACAAAGATCTCCGGAGGAATACTTCTGTCAGAAGAAAAAAACGGATATCTTCAGCTCAGAAATTCAAGGTATTTTGAGACCGGAGAATTAACGCGAAAAAGGATCTCATTCTCATTCGATCCATATTTCACAGTATTATCCGGTACAATAACCAGGATAGTGACGACTGAAGGTAAAGTTGTCACTGTTTCTCCTCCATATAAAAAAGGAGGCAAATACGGACAGTCGACACCGGTCACAACAATCTCCCGGTCTTTCGGTTTAATGGAAGCAGACTTCGGGTTACCAGTCTCTCTCAATGCCGGAAAATTTACACTGGAAGCTGAACCGGGATATATCATTCAGTTATCTTCCGATCCTGAATACTCGGGGCCGGAAGGATTCTATTTCATGTTAAATGCATATTTCAGGATCTTTTGATTTGATATTATGAATATACTGATCGTGGAAGATGAAAAAAGCCTTGCAGGAGAAATAGCCGAATTTCTCAGATCTGAAAATTTCCTGTGCGAAACTGTTTTTAGCGGGAAAGAGGCTTCGGAAAAGATCGCCGTAAACCTTTATGATTTCATACTTCTCGATCTCGGACTTCCCGATTATGAAGGACTGAATCTGATAAAGGAAGCAAAGAAAAACAACAGTGAGGCATCATTTATCATAATTACCGCACGTGGTGCTGTGGAAGATAAGGTGAGAGGACTCGACCTTGGAGCTGATGACTATCTCGCAAAACCTTTTGCACTGATAGAATTATTGTCGAGAATAAATGCAGTGGCCAGAAGAAAATTCAATATCAATACTTCTGATATCAGCCTTGGTGACTTCATAATGAAAATACAATCACGTAAAGTGGTTTGCAGGGATGCTGAGGTGGACCTTACCAGGAAGGAATATGATCTGCTGCAATACCTTGTTCTCAACCACGGGAAAGTGCTTACACGTCAGCAGCTTTATGAACATATCTGGGGAAATATACTTGATGATCAGTACGACAGTAATTTTATTGATGTTCACATTAAAAACCTGAGGAAGAAATTAAATATTTATTCACCTGCACCATGGCTGGAAACCGTCAGGGGCGTAGGATACAGGATTACAATTCCGTGAAAAACACAACTGCTGCCTGATGATGAGACTAAAGTACAAACTTTCACTTAGATCGGAAGAGCGTCGTGTAGGGAAAGAGTGTAGGATAGGGTGTA
>CAYQZL010000186.1:0-8239 GCA_964421975.1 uncultured Rikenellaceae bacterium | reverse complement strand
CTCTGCACCCTGCTCCCAGCACCTAACTCTCCGCTCTTTGCTCTCCGCTCTTTGCCCTTTGCCCTTTGCCCTGTGCCATTACCTGCTCACATCATATACAAACAGCTTATCAGCATGACGTATATAAAGTCTTTTGCCGCAGACAACAGGATGAGCCCAGTGCATTCCGGCTCCGCCTGACGGGACTTTAAATTCACCTGTTACTTCATACTTATCAGGTGTTGCACTTACAAGTCTCATTGTTCCTCTCTGATCCAGAGTGTAGAGCATACCCTCAGCAAAGGTTATACATCCTTCGTCGTTTGTAGCGTTCCATTTCTGTTCTCCTGTCATTACATTGAGGCAGTACCATCCTCTTGAACCCCTGCTTCCCGATCCATAAACATGCCCCTTATGAAGTATTACACCTCCATGATGATTATCCATAAGCTTCGATTCCCAAACTTTTTCGGGTTTTACCTCAGTGCCTGCAACATTCAGTTTGTAAAGCATGCTTCCCTTTGCATAGCCGCTTGAAATGAAGACATAATTATCAAAGAGTATGGCATCGCCGATATTGCATTCCTGCTGGTTAACCACATCTATTGTCCAGAGAAGTCTGCCTGTCTTTGTGTCCACACCATAATAGCAGATGGCACTGGCCCCGGTAAGCTGTTTAAAATTACCGATCATACCTGTAACAGGAGATGTATATCCTTCTATACCCGGGATCCGGGTATTTGCCCAGATCAGTTTCCCTGTCTTTTTGTCAAGACAGACCTGATGGCCTTTTTTGCCGGCCGGCCTGACATACAGGTTATTTCCGTCGATCATTACCGATTCGGCATAACCGTATTCCGGGACAGGGGCGTTGAATTCCTCCATCAGGTCCCTTTGCCATATCTCTTTACCGGTTTTAGCTTCAAATGCTACAAGTCTGCCCATTTCACCAAGAAAATAGACTACCCCGTTGTCATAAGCAGGAGTGCTCCTTGGTCCGGTATATGAACTGGCCCATGAAGCTGTGGTTGTCCAGGCTTTTCCAACCGGCTTTTTCCATACCAGTTTCCCTTTCAGGTCGAAAGCATAAACAAAAGGTTGTTTATTGACGGAACCGGCAGTATAGAGCAAACCATCAGCTATTGAAACCGAGCTGTAACCTTCTCCCAGACCTTCGAAAGTATACAATAAACGCGGACCTCCTGCAGGCCATTTCTGCAGCAGACCGGTCTCGGATGATTTGTTTGTACGGTCGGGTCCGTGAAAACAGGGCCACTCATACTGGTGCTGAGCTGCTAAATTTTGATCCGGACTTAATGGCAGGACAGAAATAAAGACAGCCGTTAACAACCGGAGAATGTTTTGTCTTTGTCCGAAATTATGTGAAGGTTTTAAATTCATGATTCTATGTTTATACTGTTTGGCAAGCTGACTAAAATAACGAAATCCTGTAAATAAAACAGAATATGTGATTTAATCGGGAATTTTTCTTCTGAATAGTCTTTCAAGAAATGATCTCTTTTTCTTTTCGGTTTTATAGAAATCATCGATTTCGCTCTTTTTAAGGATGTCCATCAGCCTATCCAGGAAATTATCTTCTTTAAAATCGGGGCAGTCGAGGGCTCTTTCCAGTTCAGGAGGCAGATCCGGGAATGGACTTATGAATTCTCCTGCAGTTTCGGCAAATAATTCGGTCTTTCTGAGTGTCATTGCCACAAGGGGCAGTGCCAGGGCGCTTCCTGTACCAAAGGCCGGACTGTTAAAGTGTATGGCAGGAGAGGAAGCGCCTGACCGTGCTATAATTGTAAGTTCCGGATTGTAAGCTGCAAACCAGGAATCCGCATAATTCTGTGATGTTCCTGTTTTACCTGCGAAATGTGAGTTTACGCCATATACCGTCCTCATTGAGCTTCCTGTACCTTCATTTACAGCTTTCTGAAGTATAGCACTGATAAGCAGGCAGGATCTGTCCGTCAGTACTTTCGGGAAAACAATATCATGATCATGGTGATAAATGATATCACCATCAGGTGTTATGATTGATGCAACCGACCATGGTTTTACCTTATATCCGCCATTTGCAAAAGCTGAGTAAGCTACTGCTGCTTCCACAATACTCGCTTCGGCAGTTCCTAGGGGAAGGGATGGGGTATTGTTAAGGTGAAAGGAAAATCCCATTTCTCTCCATAATGAATCGAGTCTTTTGAAACCAAGTTCCATGAACAGGTTGAAAGTGGGAATATTCATCGACCGGGCCAGAGCTCCTGCAAGGGAGTAATTCCCTCCGTATGAATGATCGAAATTCTCAGGACTCCAGTCTTTGTATTCTGAAAGAACAAGTGAATCATTGTCAAGATAACTGCAGGGCTCAATTCCTTCTTCAAATGCCAGTGCATACAATATTGGTTTGAAAACAGAGCCAAGCTGCCTTCTGGCAAGAATCTGGTCATAAGGCTGGGTTGGAAAATCTATTCCACCTACCCACGCCCTTACGGCGCCATTTTGCGGATCCAATGCAAGCAATCCTGCGTGAAGCGTTGTCAGTGCCCGCCTTATACTATCCCTTATTGAAACCGAATCGGTATATATCCCTTTCCAGTCGAAGATCACCTGACGATGTTTCTCATCTGCCCTGTGCGAAAGGTTCTTCTCAGCCAGAATGGCATCTGTCAGTTTGGTGAGCTGTCTTCTCCCTGATGTACTGCTGTATTGATCGCGTAAGTGTTTCTGCATAACAGACAGGTGATCAGTAAATGATAGTCTGGCAAAATTCTGGAGAGCCAGATTGAGTGTTGTCGTAATAATGAGACCATCTTTTTCAATATTCCATGTCTTACCACGGGAAGATGCAATATTATTCAATATCTCCTCAGCTTCTCTTTTCACCTGGACCAGAAAATAATCCGCAGACCCCTCAGATCCTGATTTCCTGTAACTGAGTCTTATCGGTAACCTTATCAGTGAGTCGGCAATATCGGATTCCAGATAAGCATATTTTTCCATTTGTTTCAGGACGACATTTCTCCTGGTCAGTGCTTTTTCAGGATTCAATGCCGGATTGTAGCGGGTGGTAGCTTTAAGCATACCGATAAGCATAGCGGATTCTTCAATCAGGAGCTTTTCAGTAAGTTTATTGAAATATCTTGCTGATGCTGCTTCTATTCCATAGATGTTTTCTCCGAATGAAACAGTATTAAGATAGAGGGTAAGTATTTCTTCTTTTGTAAAAGTCTTTTCAAGTCTGCCGGCAAGTATAGCTTCACGGTATTTGTTAATGAAAATCGAAAATCTGCCGTTCCCATTCCTTCCAAACATGTTCTTGGCAAGTTGCTGGGTTATTGTACTTCCACCTCCTGACTCTGATCTGTTCAGAAGGATTGTTTTCAGCAGAACCCTTGCCAGGCTCCTTGAATCTACGCCCTGATGTTCAAAGAAACGTGCATCTTCAGTTGCAATAAGCGCATCAACCAGATGCGAGGGCAGTTGTTCATAAGTGACATTCGTCCGGTTTTCGGTGTAAAACTTCCCGATAAGCAGGCCTTCAGATGATAAGACTTCTGATGCTTCAGCATTCCTGAAGTTCCTGAGTTCCTCCATGGTCTGAAGATGGCCGAATACCCCGCTTAATACTAATATGAGAAATAAGACGGGGAAAAAAGCCAGTATCAGAACGGAGATCAGAATTATTTTCCAATTCTTTTCCATCCGTAAAAACCGGTGATAGTCTTAAAACGTAAAAACCTTAAGATGTATTTCAGGTTGTCGAATCTAAAACCGGACAAAAAGGGTGAAAGTGGTTGTTAGATTTTTAGATTATTTTAATTCATATTCTGCTATCAGTCCTCCGTTTATGTCTTTGACAAGAGTTTTAATTATCTTATTATCAACATATACCTCTACAAATGAATTAGCAGAATTGACTAATACGGGATATCCGAAACCTGATTTCCCTTTTTCATAGTAAGTGTTCCTGTGCGTATGGCCGGATATCATGAGATTTATTCCTGCAGACATCAGTACCGGTCCAAAGTTGTCGGCCAGGAATTTCTGGCCGTGACTCTGACGGATCTCTTTTACAATAGGCATGTGTACAATAACGATCCTGTATTTAGCATTCCTGAATGCATCACTTTTTACTTCATTTTTCAGCCACTCCAGCTCTTCAAGCCGGTAAGAATCATAATCTGCAAGACCATAATAATATCTGTTATTATCGGGTTTGTCTTCACCACAGTCGAGAACAGTAAAATGGACAGGTCCATTATCAAAGCTGTAATAGAACCTGTTTTCCTTAAAATCAAAATAATTTTTGAATTCCCGTCCGGCATATCCTCTGGCCTCATGGTTGCCTCTTGCATAAAAAAATGGTTTTCTCATTCCAAAATATGTCACCGCAGTATCAATAAATCCTGTAAAAAGCTGATCAGGAGATTGTACATAGTCAATCATATCACCGTTAAAGAAGAAGAAATCCTGTGCGGATACATTTCCATTCTTTATGTATGAAGCAAGTTTTCCCGCATTCCCGTGCACATCATTTACTACAGTAAAATTTATTGTTTCTGATTTCAACTGAGGTGTGGTAAAACTTTCAGATCTCATATTAATTGTATCACCATAATAGATCTTATATGCCTGGTATTTGAGTATCTGAATTGAATTGATACTGTATTTGTAGGTATTTCCCGCATCCAGTCCGTCGATTCTTACCTTATGTAATAATCCGCCTCCGTCAATTATTCCGTCACGACTGTTCCGGACAAAGCGTACTTTACCATCCGGACAGGTCAGACTGACTCCGGGGACTGCCGGTTTGTTTGTGGTCCATATAATGGTAACTCCGGATGTTCCCATATTCTGGAGGTAAGGGCCATGTGTTATGACAAGATTTTCATTATCAATACCCTGAGAAAAGGAACTTAGTGAGAGAATAATAATTAGTGTACAAAGGGAATAAAGGTTTTTCATTTATTATGTTTTAAAATGTTATTTGAAACAAATCTAATATTTTGCTTCCAAATATTTCAATTGGTTCAATGCTATTTAAGAAAACACCGGAATTAATATTCACTGAATTAAAATGATCCGGATGAAAATTAAATCACAGTTGATCCGGATACTTCCTGAGTTTTTGTGCGTATGGAGCTCTTTTTTATCTTTCTGCACAAAGTATTGAAGAAATAATTCCCATATTTACGACGCCATATAGCAGAACTTTTCTGATGAAAGAACCTTTCAGATATAAAGCACCTGTTACTGTAATTCTGGTTTTTATCTTCCAGTTGCTTATTTCATATTGTGCAAAAAGAGCTTATCCTGAACGGGGATTCAATAATATTGAGAATGCGGGAGAAAACAAAAAGCTTAAATCATTTCTTGATTCCGGGATTGAGAAAAATCTGGATACACATAATACCGGTCCTGATAAAATCATAAAAACAGCCAGGGAATATCTTGGTGTTCCTCACTGTATGGGCGGAACTACCAGGAAATGCATGGATTGTTCAGGATTGCTGGTCGCAGTATTTGCGCGCTATGATATCCGGCTTCCCCATAATTCTGAAGAACAGGCGAAATATGGAAGACTTATCGCAGTGAAAGATGAACTCCGGAAAGGAGACCTGGTATTTTTCATCCGCTCATACAAAACACAGCGTTTTATTACTCATTCCGGTATTTATCTTGGGAATAATGAATTCATTCATGCATCATCGACCAACGGAGTGACAATTACATCGCTTGATGACAACTGGTGGAAAGGAAAGTTCATTTTCGGGACAAGGGTGTTCAAATAGGATATGTTCACATAGTCTTTACATCCGGATTGTTAAGTATTTAAGTGCTAAAAATACAATACATTTGAAATCATATTGACTTAAACATTCTAAAATCATTCTGTAATGAAAAACCTGAGATTTCTGGCTTTGATTCTGGGAGCAATCTTGATTTTCGGTTTTGCCGCCGAAAAAACCTATGACTCGAAGAGTGCATGGAAACAGCTTTATCCGAAGATAATGAAGCAGATCAAGGCTCCGGTTATTAACGGGGAGACATATAACATTGCAGATTACGGAGCAGTGCCTGATGATCCCGTATTTCTTAACCATAAGGTTATCAACTCAACCATAGGATTATGCAGCAGTAAAGGTGGCGGGACTGTTATGATCCCTGAAGGTTTATGGCATACCGGGCCGGTCGTCATGAAAAGTAACGTGAATCTTCACATATCTGAAGGCGCTGTATTACTTTTCACTGATGATATTGATCAGTATCCCACGGTTCTGACCCGGTGGGAAGGGATGGATTGTTACAATACTTCCCCGATGATATATGCCTATGAGCAGCAGAACATTGCAATCACCGGTAAGGGGACCATTGACGGCGGCTCATCTGTAAAGAACTGGTGGGGGATGAGAAGACTTACCGCGGTTCCCGGGAAGGAGCTTAGAGGCAGGCCTCTTCTTATGGACTGGAATGAGAAAGGGACCCCTGTTGAAAAAAGGATAATGGGGAAAGGCGATAATATGAGGCCTCAGCTTATAAACTTCTATAAGTGTAAAAACATTTTAATACAGAATGTTACTCTTACACGTCCTGCTTTCTGGACCATCCACCCTCTTATGTGTGAGAATATGACAGTCAGAGGTGTGACAATGAACACTGTAGGAGCTCCCAATGGCGATGGCTGTGACCCGGAATCAAGTAAAAATGTACTTATTGAGAATTGTTTCTTCAATACGGGAGATGATTGTATTGCAATTAAGTCGGGACGTAATTTTGACGGCCGGAGATGGAATATCCCGAGTGAAAATATTATTGTCAGGAACTGCCGTATGCAGAACGGACATGGAGGAGTTGTTATAGGCAGTGAAATTTCCGGAGGTTACAAGAATCTGTTCGTTGAGGATTGTGAGATGGACAGCCCGTCGCTTGACAGGGTTATCAGGATAAAAACAAATAATTGCCGGGGTGGTGTTATTGAGAATATATATGTCCGTAACGTAAATGTTGGTCAGTGTCGCGAAGCAGTGCTGAAGATCAATCTGGTGTATGAACCCGCAGAGAACTGTACAAGGGATTTCCCGCC
Source organism: uncultured Rikenellaceae bacterium (assembly GCA_964421975.1). Classification (GTDB taxonomy): domain Bacteria; phylum Bacteroidota; class Bacteroidia; order Bacteroidales; family VadinHA17; genus LD21. The sequence continues at coordinate 1,173 of CAYQZL010000186.1, read as the reverse complement.
GGTTGTAAGAAATGTATATCTCGACAATGTTAAGTGTCAGCAAAGCCGCTACGGTGTATATATTGCCGGGTTTGAGGACCTGAAAAATGTATTGAATATCAACCTCCTGAACTGTACCTGGACAAACGTAAAGGAAAACAACAGACTTGAAGGCCTAATTGAAGGCCTTGCGTTTAGAAATTCGACAATTAACGGAGAGGTGGTAAAATAATATTTAACCTTTTCCGGGATGGGGAAGTTATTGAAGATTATTTAAAGATCCGTTTGTCAAACGGAAAAGGTTCAATGCTTTTAATCCTGATCCTGCTGAAATCAGTGTGGAATGGATTAATGAGAATATTGAAATCGCCTTTGGTAACAGCGGAGGGTATTTTCAGCAGACAATATTTGTTTTCCCTTATTAAATTATCTCCCAGAGTCTGGGTCACCGGCAGATAGGGAAATGAGTTCCAGAAGCGTGGAAGATCTTTTTCCTGCACAGTAATGATGGAAACATCATCAGGAATTATAATGGTTACCATCATGTAATCATCCGGTAATGTTGCAAGTGTCAGATGAACGGCAACTTCCGCCATTGCCAGTGATCTGTTTGATGCAGTGTATATTATTTCCGTGCCTGGTGAATTCCACCGGGCTCCCTTAAGTGCAGCGCCTTTACCTGAAAGTACAGAAGCCCACTTTTCTTTCGATAACCTGAATACTTCCATTAAACAAGGATTCCATGATCAATGCGTGTAAGTTCTCCCATAACCATCTCTTTACCGTATGAATCTTTCAGAAGCTCAAATGGTATTTGATTGCCAAGGGCATAATTTGGAGTTTCAAGCCACCTTTTAAATTTATTTTCAGAACCAAAAACCCCCAGACCAAGGTTTGTGACCTCAGCAAGTTCAATGATCTTTTCAGTATGGATCGGTTTAAAGAATTTATCCGACTGGCTGTATCTTGTAAGGGATTTACCTGAAATGTTCAGGTATTCTGCCCAGTCGTTGAGTGTAAACGGGGTATAATCCTTGATAAGGGCAAACAGAGAATAGGGGATACCTTTCCTGATTGTATAGACAATAAGGAGTTTATTGTTCAGGAACCCTGTTAATGTAAGATCAGATTTACCGGGAGAAAGCAGATCCTCAAATTCCGTATTCTTAATATATTTTTTTAACTCCCTGCTGA
>CAYQZL010000185.1:7926-8260 GCA_964421975.1 uncultured Rikenellaceae bacterium | reverse complement strand
ATGGTCAGGATGAAAAGGGAAATCTTTCATTCACAGAAGAGGCAGAGAAATACGGTATTGCAGGAAACGATTATTCAGTCGCAGCAGCATTTCTCGATTATAATCTCGATGGTAACCCCGATCTCTATGTACTTAATAATATTATCAATTCAGAAGTTCCGTCAGCTTACCGCCCGAAGATAACCGACGGGACAGCCCCCAACAACGACAGGCTTTACCGCAATAACGGTGACGGAACTTTCACTGATGTTACCATACAGGCCGGTATAACCATTGAAGGCTTCGGAACGGGACTCTCTGTCAGCGACCATAACAAGGATGGCTGGCCCGATAT
>CAYQZL010000185.1:5128-7916 GCA_964421975.1 uncultured Rikenellaceae bacterium | reverse complement strand
GATATAGCCGATGTGAACAATGACGGACTGCCGGATATTTACACTCTCGACATGCTGCCGGACGACTACCAGACACTGAAGAGGACTGTTAACGGCTTTAATTATCTGCATTATACGGGAGATGCGGAATTCGGATACGAGCATCAGTATCTGAGAAACATGCTTCACCTCCATAACGGATTTTATAACAAAGAGATGATCCCATTCAGCGAAACGGGTCAGTTTGCCGGGTTATCTGCTACCGACTGGAGCTGGTCGCCGCTTTTTGCTGATCTTGACAATGACGGTGATAGAGACCTGTTTGTTACAAACGGATTTCCCCACGATGTAAGGGACAAGGACTGGACAAAGATAAAGGCCTCGGCTGCCGGTTCACTTACAACTGAACTGGCATTGTCTGAAATGGCTCCCCCGCTTAAAATCCCCAACATAATTTTCGAAAATACCGGGAACCTCCGTTTTGTAAGAAAAGATGACTGGGCCGAGGAGATCCCGTCATTTTCGTATGGCGCGATTACCGCTGACCTCGATAACGATGGTGACCTCGATATTGCAGTAAATAATATAAACGATAAGGCCTTCATACTGAAAAACAGAACAGTCGACAGGTCTCCGGAGAATTCTTCTTTCATAAAGGTGAATCTGATGGGGAGAAGGAGTAACGGCATGGGTACAGGATCAAAAGTTGAAATCTGGCACGAGGGGCAGTACCAGTATTCCGAAAACTACACTTCCAGAGGCTATGCCTCATCAGCTGAGCCAGTTATCCACTTCGGCCTTGCTGACAGTAAACGTATCGATTCCCTTAAAGTTACATGGCCCGGAGGAGAAAGGATAACTCTAATGGAGAATATTGCCGTTAATACAACAATTCTGATCAGTGAACAGGATGCTGAACCTGTTGCAGAAAATATACCGGGGATGAGACGTGCAAGGCCAGGATCCCTTCTGAACCGGCGTGAAAATATGCTGGACTTTACCCATGTGCAGGATGATTTCAACGATTTCGTACTTAACCAGGCGATAATACCCCATAAGTTCTCGCAGACAGGCCCATGTATGACAAAAGGCGATATTGACGGCGATGGAAGGGCAGATATTATTACTGGGTCATCGAACAAACAACCGTCAAAGGTATTCCTGAGAAAAGAAGATTCCTTTAAGGAAGCCGTATTTCCGGGATTTACAATGCAGAAACAATTCAGCGAGTCCGATCTTGCAATCCTTGATGCCGACGGTGACGGTGACAACGATATTGTTGCCGTTGCAGGCGGCTATGAGAACCAGGATGAATCCGAATACAGACATGTCCTTTACGAGAACAAATCCGGTATATTTGTCAGCCATAACCTTTCGATTCCCAGCTTTCCTGCTTCAGTGGTGAGACCCTGCGATTTCGATCGCGACGGCGACCCTGATCTCTTTATCGGTTCGAGGGTTAAGAAGGGCATTTATCCATATGCGAATCATTCATGGGTGATAATCAACAAGGGCGGAACTTATTCGGCGGACCCTGACTTTCGTCTGAATCTTGGGATGGTAAAAGACGCGGTTTGGAGCGACTTTGATGGTGATGGCTGGCTGGATCTGATTGTCGCCAGAGACTGGAACTCCATTGTGATACTGAAGAATAACAATGGCAGAAGCCTTGAACCTTTAATGATCCCGGAACTTGAATCAAAGCACGGGATCTGGTATTCTCTGGCCTCTGCCGATCTCGATTCCGACGGTGATATGGATTTCATTGCCGGGAATCTGGGAGAGAATCACCGTTTTTTCCTTGATGATGATCATCCCCTCCGTCTTTATGTAATGGATCTTGAGCCTGACGGGACCCTTGATCCGTTGATAACAGAATATTCTCGGGGACCTGCGGGAGAACTGACTGAATATCCGGTGAATTTTCTCGATGAGCTTTGGTCTCAATCCCCTTATTCTGAGGCAATAATCAAAGACTACACCTCCTTCAGCCGGATGAGTCTCAGTGATCTGTTGGAGCCGAATCAAAGGAAAAGACAGGATTTTACACTTTATGTAAATACGACGTCAAGCTATGTTATCTGGAACGAAAATCCCGGAATTAGATGGGAAAGGCTTCCTGACAGGGTTCAGTATTCGCCTCTGACACGGATTCTGGCAAAAGATATAACAGGCGACGGAATGGATGATCTTATTCTGGCCGGGAATGAATACACCTGGGACCTGACTTCCGGGTATTTCGACGCAAACAAAGGGATAGTGCTTGTTAACATGACTGGAACAAAGGGAGATGGTGATCAGACTTTTAAGCTGATGGATCCCGGCGAGAGCGGATTTGTTGTAAACGGAATGGTCACCTCGCTGATCTGGCTCGATGGCGACACTCCGCTTATACTGATCGGGATAAACAGGTCGAAAGCCGTCATTTTCGAATACCATAAGCCATAAGGAATATGGCATGGCATTTGCCGCAATTCAATTGTCCGGAACGAAGAAATGGATATAGAAATTTTATTGGTATTTTTAGATCTTATCCCGAAAAAAACATAATCATGGTTAAAGGAAGAGTCTTGTACCTGATCAGTGTTATCTTCCTGCTGAAAATGGTAGATGCAGAAGCACAGACAGTCAGAGATGCTGACGGGAATATATATGTGACTATCAATATCGGGAAGCAGACCTGGATGGCTGAAAATCTCAAATCCACCAAACTTAATGACGGAGTGCCCATCCCTCAGGTTAAGGATGTGAACGCCTGGAAAGCGCTGAACAGCCCCGGCTATTGTTATTATAACAACGATGAAAAGAA
>CAYQZL010000185.1:0-5118 GCA_964421975.1 uncultured Rikenellaceae bacterium | reverse complement strand
GAAAAGAACCGGGATGTTTACGGCGCCCTTTATAACTGGTATGCTGTAAATACAGGAAAGCTCTGTCCCAAAGGATTCCATGTTGCATCCGATGACGAGTGGCAGGCAATGATCGATTTTCTCGGTGACCCTATGAAGGCAGGCGACAGGCTTAAGGAGAAGGGAGTGGATCACTGGAAGAACTTTCTAAGTCAGGCGACTGACGACTATGATTTTACTGCTCTTCCCGGAGGAATGCGCTACTTTACAGGTGATTTCCCTCTTTTTGGAGATGGCTATGCGATATGGTGGACATCAACTAATTACAGTGAATGGCAGGCAATAAACAGGGGGCTTCACGACAGCAGCAGCCGGACATACAAGGCATCCGACAATAAAAGAAGCGGCTTTTCGGTGCGATGCATAAAAGATCAGAAATGATGTATATTAGCGGAACTAAAAAATCCCTATGAGGCATTTCATAACCGCATTGCTTTTTGTTCTTTTGCTGGCCTGCTCCGAACCTTCCAGATTCGAACTGCTCAGTCCGGAACTTACAGGAGTGAATTTCAGTAACGACGTTACCGAGTCGGACAGCTTCAATGTAATGATTTATGAGTATATCTACAATGGCGCCGGTGTCGGAATTGGAGATCTCAACAACGACGGCCTGCAGGATCTGGTTTTTGCCGGAAACCATGTCTCCCCAAGAGTATACCTCAACATGGGAAATTTCAGGTTCAGTGACATTTCAGCCAATTTCGAGGGACTGACAAATGATCAATGGTACAGCGGTGTTGCTATTGCAGATATTAACAGCGACCGGCTTCCGGATATATACATTACCTCAACAAAAGATACCGTACCTGAAAAATGTAAAAACAGGCTCTGGATAAACATGGGCCTGAATGACAGGAACGAACCATGGTTCCGTGAAATGGCAGATAGTTTCGGAATTGCCCATGAAGGCCAGTCGTCGCATTCAGCGTTTTTTGATTACGACATCGACGGGGACCTCGACCTTTATGTTCTGAACAATACCGTCAATTCACGTATGAATACTGCCTACCGCGAAAAAATGACCGACGGCAGCGCTCAGAACAACGACAGGCTTTTCAGGAACAACGGCGACAATACATTTACCGACGTTACCATTGAGGCGGGAATAATATATGAAGGATTTGGCCTGGGACTGGCTCTCGGAGACGTAAACAAGGACGGATATCCCGACTTATATATTTCGAATGACTTTATTTCAAATGACCTGCTTTATATCAACCAGCGTAACGGCACTTTCAGGAATGAAATAAGCAAATACATGTCGTACCAGACCAAATCGTCGATGGGCGATGACATGGCCGATGTTAACAACGATGGCTATCCCGACATGTTCACCCTCGACATGCTTCCTGAGTCTTATTATAAGAAAAGACAGACAATAGCGGGTTTCAGCTACATGTTCTATGAGCTGGACAGGAAGTTCAACTTTGAACACCAGTACCTAAGGAACATGCTTCACCTTCACAATGGATTTATGAATGGGGAGATGCTTCCTTACAGTGAAGCAGGGCAGATGGTTGGCAATATATTTGACACGGAATGGAGCTGGTCGCCACTGTTCGCCGACTACGACAATGACGGAGACAAAGACCTGATTGTGGCTAACGGATACCCGAAGGACCTGACTGACAAAGACTGGACCAGATATAAAGTCGCCGTTTATGGTTCTCTTGCCGATGAAAAACACGTTATAGAACGTGCTCCTTCCATAAAAGTGAACAACATGGCATTCGAGAATAAGGATCTTCTGAGTTTTGAAAGAAGAAAAGACTGGCTTCCCGACCGGCCGTCATATTCATATGGTGCCGCTTTTGTGGACCTGGATAATGACGGAGACCTTGATTACGTTTCAAACAATCTTAACGATAAAGCATTTATCCTGAGAAACCGGAGTGTAGAAGAGGCAGCCGGAAAGACCAGGTACATAAGGATAAAACTGACGGGGAAACATGGAAATACAACGGCGCTGGGTGCTAAATCGGAGATCTGGTGCGGAGGAAAGTATCAGTTTAACGAACACTTCCTGAGCAGGGGCTATGCTTCATCGGTCGATCCTGTGGTACATTTTGGCCTTGAGGGATGCGAAACTATCGATTCGATCAGGATCACATGGCCTTCAACAGGATATGTGACAACTCTAAGAAATATCGGGTCGAACCAGACCATCGAAATTGATGAAACTAATTCTGTTCCCCCCGGGAACTGGATAAATGACAGAGGAAAAGCCAGGCTGATGTTTGAAAAAGACGGGAGCATCCTGGGTTATCTCCATGAGCAGAACGATTTTCCGGATTTTATTGTTTATCAGAATATCATGCCCCACAAGCTTTCGCAGATCGGACCAATTCTGGCAACAGGCGATATCAATGGCGATGGTCTGGCAGATATAATAGCAGGAGCGACGAACATGCATCCGACCAGACTTTTCATCAGACAAGGAAACAGGTTTGAGGAAGATTCAGCTGCAGTACTTACAGATAAAAAACAGGTGGTGGAATCTGCCCTTGCCATCATCGACATTGACAACGACGGGGACAATGATATAGTTGCTGTGGCCGGAGGCTATGAATCAAAGGATGATAACGCTTACACTCACTATCTTTACCGCAACAATTATGGGAAATTTGACAGGGAGGAGCTTCCGGTACCTCAGTTTCCCGCTTCGGTGATAAAACCGTTTGATTTTGACCACGACGGAGACCCTGATCTTTTCATCGGTTCAAGGGTGAAAAGAGGTATGGTGCCGCATTCAGGACCTTCGTGGCTTCTGATTAACGACAACGGGATCTTTTCTGCCTCGCGGGCAGACGAGTTTAATCTTGGAATGGTCACCGATGCCCTTTGGAGCGATTTTGACGGAGACGGATGGGAGGATCTTATCGTAACAAGGGAATGGAATACTGTTGCATTGCTGAAAAACGTCGAAGGAAAGGAACTGAAGATAAATGAAGCTGACTGGTCCGGTGAGAAAAGCGGTTTATGGTATTCAATAACTGCCGGCGATTTTGACAATGACGGTGATGATGACTACATTGTCGGAAACCTTGGCGATAACCACCGTTTCACGGTAAACGACAAATATCCGTTGAGGCTCTATTCGATTGATGTTGATCTTGATGGTAACATCGATCCTATTACCACAGCCTACTGGAAGGATAAGAATGATGTCATGACTGAATATCCTGTGAATTATCTCGATGAACTTATTGGTCAGAGCCAGTATTTTCAGAAGATGTTCAGCGATTACGCATCTTTCAGCTATACCAGCTTTAGGGAAATGATCAGTGAGACCATAATGGAGCGTCTCGAGTTCACCCTGAAAGTAAATACGACCTCGAGTTACGTTGTCTGGAACAACAATGGTAAAATGAGATGGGAGAAACTGCCTTGGCTGATGCAGGTAGCACCGCTCCGTAAGATGATAGTAAGGGATCTTAATAATGACGGTTTTCCCGATGTTATTGCGGGTGGCAATGACCATACCTACGATATTTCCACAGGATATTACGATTCCATGAAAGGTGTTGTACTTTTCAGCAAGGGTGAGGATCAGTCTTTCAAGGCCCTGCCTCCCTCACAAAGCGGGATGCTGCTTAACGGAATGGTCGAATCGCTCCTGTGGATAGAGGGAGACACATCCCTTGTAGTCGCGGGAATTAACCGTAACAAGGCTGTAGTATATAAATTTATTCCCGGTAATATTGATTCTTCTGTTTCGGAAGTTAAGAATACCGGTGAAAAATAAGCTGGTGACTGAGCATATTTTTGATTCAGACAGCGGGAATGCCTGACTGCTGATTTCAAACTCTTCAAGCCGGACCTGCCGGATCCGGTCGCGGGTTATTCCTCCCTGACAAGCTCTCCCATTGAGAACCTGAACTTTACAACCTCCCAGCACGAAGGGCAGTTGAACAGGGGAGTGTCCCTCGAATGTTCAGGGACGTCGGCCGTGATAATACCGTTTTTCACGGAAATAACCTTCATATCGGACTCAATTGCTCCTGCAAGAGTGAACTCATTACCGGGAGAGCCGAGCAGGATAAGCTGCTGTGAAACAGTCTGGAACTGATTCCTGAAAACATATAGTGTGATTATTGCATCAGTTCTGCGGTCATCATCGATATAACCGGCAACAATTGCTGTCGGGTCGATAACATAACGGACATACTGATCGTTGATTGCAATTATTCCAAGTTCCGAAACCGCTTTCTGCGGGTTATTTAACTGGGTATTGACATAGGCTTCTGCTGCTGCAATGATTTTCTCCCTCATCTTTATGTTGGTCACGCCATGCTTGTTATCAGTCTCTGATCCGCACGATACCGGGAGCAGAATCAGGAACAGGACAACGATAGGAAAGTATGTCTTTTTCATTTGAAATGATAAATTATTCAAATGTAATTAAAAATGTTAAGTGGGGAGGCCCCTCTCAGAGCTCACTGGAATAATCCGGTTGAAGAAATAGCGATAGCGACATAATATGAGTAAGCAGGGTCAGGAATACTTTCCCGGGGCGAAATAAACCAGGCTGTGTTAAAATCGACACCTGGCTCCGGAACTATAAAAAATTAAATTCTATCTTTACCGCTTCAGCAACAGACTTCAGTTACAAACCTTGTATGAAGAAGGAAAAAACTATTTATCTGGTGTTTTTATATTCTGCAGCAGCGCTTCTTTCCTTTTCATGCGGCAGAGGTTTTGATGAAAATACCGTAAAGACCGGACGTCTGCCTTCCATCAGCCCCGACTACATTAATGTAACGATACCTCCCAATATCGCACCCATGAACTTCCTTATAGGTGAGGAGGGGCAGTCATTCCTTTTAAAGGCCTCTTCAGGAGAGTTTTCGACCGAAATAAAGTCGCCGGACGGCATTATTCAATTCTCCCCTAAGTTGTGGAAAAAACTGGTCGCAAACAGTGCCCACGGAGAAATAGAGTTCCGTGTGTTCTCTACCAACGGGAAAGAGAGAAGAGAATATGCACCTTTTTCGATGAAGGTTGCCCCTGAAAAGATCGATCCTTACCTGACATACAGGCTTATTCACCCGGGATACTACAGCTGGTCGGACATCAGGA
>CAYQZL010000184.1:0-8264 GCA_964421975.1 uncultured Rikenellaceae bacterium | reverse complement strand
CCGCAGATTGCACCAAGAGATGTAATACATGAATTGATTATCAGCTTTGAATAAAGATGCCCCATTATATTATCTGTCACCCTGACGGGGACAACCCTGGAGAGGGCATTTGCTACAGTATTCAGGTCAGTGTCAGGTTTCTTACCCGGATAGCCGAGGACAAAATCTCCCGAAGAAGTCATTATAAGCCGGCCATGCGATTCCATTGTTGCTCCCCAGCCGGTGACACATCCAATAATTTTATCATGACCGATCACTTCCCCCAGTACATCCTCGCATATTCCGTTCTGCATTGAGATGACATACCCGTCATCCTTAAGTACCGGCAAAACAGACCTTGCAGCTTCAACCATTTCTGTTGCCTTGGTGGCATGAAGCACTATATCTTTTTTCTCCTTTACCTCGCTTACCGATGCCCATGCAGGCATGGCTACCTTAAAATTTCCGCAGATACCGTTTACTTCAATTCCCTGATTACGCACCAGAGAGGCATAATCATCATATTTACAAATAATCTCTACATCAAATCCGTTTTTCTTAAGTAAAGCAGCGGTTATCCCGCCAATAGCACCTGCGCCAATCACGAGAAATGAGAGGTTATCTTTTTGCATTTTGACATAAATAATTTAAATCAGAGCCTTGCCTGCGGAGATATATCCTGTCCGGCAAATTCACCCCTAAGATACTTATAATAACCGGTTATCCCAATCATTGCTGCATTATCGGTGGTAAGGCTTATTTCGGGGATAAAGAGGTTCCAGTTTCTTTTACGGGCTTCATTTACAGCTTCATTACGAAGGCCTGAATTGGCCGAAACACCTCCGGCGATTCCGATTTCGGTTATACTTGCTGACAAAGATGCCTTAATAAGTTTATCAATAAGGATCTTCACAATAGTATGCTGGAGTGATGCACAAAGATCCGCTTTGTTATTTAGGATAAAATCTTTATCCTCTTTAAGTTTGTCACGGAGAAAATAAAGAAAGTTTGTCTTAAGTCCGCTGAAGCTGAAATCAAGTCCGGGAACCGAAGGTTTAGAAAAGACAAAAGCGTTTCTGTTACCTGTTGATGCAAGCCGGTCAATCGCAGGACCTGCCGGGTATGGTAAATCCATCATTTTCCCGCATTTATCAAATGCTTCACCGGCTGCATCATCAATTGTATTTCCAAGCGTTTCCATTTCGAGATGGCTTTTCAGAAGGATAATACGTGTATGACCGCCTGAAACAAGAAGGCATAAAAAAGGGAAAGACGGGCCGCCTGATCCTTCATCTTTCTTTCTTATAAAATGGACAAGTACATGTGCCTGCAGGTGATTTACTTCGATGAGAGGTATATTACGGGCAAGTGCAAACCCTTTTGAGAATGATGTCCCCACAAGTAGCGAACCAAGCAGACCAGGTCCCCTTGTAAACGCAACAGCATTTATCTCATCTATGCCGACCCCGGCACTTTTGAGTGCCTGATCGACAACAGGGACAATGTTGGCCTGATGAGCCCTTGATGCCAGTTCTGGTACAACTCCTCCATACGAGCGGTGTACCTCCTGTCCGGCAATAAGATTCGACAGTACATATCCGTCCCTGATAACAGCAGCCGAAGTATCATCACATGATGATTCTATTGCAAGTATAGTAATGCTCATCATTAATCAGACAGGGGTTAATGGTCCCCTTAAAAACTTATTTTAAATTATCCCTCACATTCACTCTTCGACCCAGTCACGGATAACGATCCGGTCCTGATAACACCTGACTTCAAGTTTCTGTTTGGCTTTCCATTTCAGTTTGCGAATATACTCCATCGGAATCGTAACAGCATAGCTTGTGCCTCCTGAAATCTTTGTAAGGTTTCTGATGTGGTTTTCTTCATTTTTCCTGCGTGTCATAACAAAGAAATTTAATGCTGAATAATATGTATTAAAATATGTATTAAAAAACGTATTAAGATATGTATTTTAATACGTAGATACAACAGGTATGACAAAAACTGTAAAAATAATTTTTGACAGGACATGTAAAAAAGGCCTGGTAAATTTTACGGTACAATCTTTGCTTCAAATTATTCAGGGTAATAGATTTTCAAGCACTCTTTACTATCTTTATGCAATAAATTACTGGCTTACTTTGTTTTAAATTAAGCGGTACAAACCGATGCTGAGAACTGTCAAAAGATCGATAAAGTATATACTGATTTTCCTCGGGATTATCATTATGATCCCCATGATACTTTATCCCGTTCTGAGGCATCCGGATATACAGACGCTGATCATAAAACGTATTACGAGGCATCTTTCTCAGGAGCTAAGATCGACGATCTCTGTGGGAAAAACAGAACTGATATTCTTCAACAAGATCAGCATGGAGGATATTCTTATAAAGGACAGGAATAATGACACACTCATCTATACAAAAAAATTATCCGCCACCATACGAAGAATAAACACAGAAAGAAATGAATATGTTCTGGGGAGGGTAATGCTTCTGAATCCGGTATTCTCGCTGATAACGGATACCACAGGCAGCCTTAATCTGAGCTGGTATCTTGATCTTCTTAAGAAAGAGGGAAAAGAACCTTCGGGATCTGCTGTAACATTAAAAATAAACCATGCAGATATCAGTAACGGTTCCTTCTCACTGATAAACCGGACAGCAGAAAAGGAAAGCAAAACCATGGATTTCAATAATCTTCATCTATCTGAGGTCAATGGTATATTAGAAGAATTAACAGTAAGGAAGGATACTACATCATTCAACATATACAATCTTTCCTTCCATGAATCAGGAGGTTTCAATGTCCGGAAAATGAACAGTGAATTCACAATTGAAGATAAGACTATTCTGTTCAAATCATCATTTATCAATTCCGACAGCAGTATCCTCAATGTTCCCCTGGTCGGACTGAAACCGGATTCAACCGGATCTTTCGGCAATTTCATTGAAAATGTACGTCTTGATATCAATCTGGACAGATCTGTTGTTTATTCTTCAGATCTCAGTCATTTTCTTGCACCGCTTGACGGGATGTATGAATCGGTAAATGTCTCAGGCAGGGTATTTGGAACGGTAGCTGAGCTGAGAGGAAGGGATATCCGGATAGATTACAGTGATGACACAAAGCTGGACTGTGATTTTGATCTGTCGGGACTTCCCGATATAGCAAACTCCTTTATTTATCTGGGTGTTCACCAGCTTAATTCAAGTGCAGGCGACATAGGGGGTATAAGTATTCCCGGGAAAGGACCGCTCAGATTGCCGGAGTATTTTGATAAAATGGGAACTATATCCTTTAACGGCAGCTTCACGGGATTTCCGACGGATTTTGTTGCCTACGGCAAGCTTGAATCGGATGCAGGCAATCTCAGTACCGATATCTCTCTGAGACCCGAAGGAAAAAACCGGTTCAAGATCAATGGTCTGGTTACCGGTAATGGAATTGCCCTGGGAGAAATCACCGATAACACAGAACTTCTTGGTGATCTGAGCATTAAAGCTGATGTGGACATGTTTGCATATTCTCTCGATAAGTTTTCAGGTGAAATAAACGGACTGATCGACAGTGTTGAGATAAACCGTTATAAATACCGGAATATTTCTCTGAACGGAATAATTAAAGATAAAACCTGGGACGGCAGTATTAAAGTTGCAGATGACAATATTAAGATTGATATGCTTGGTATGCTGAATTTCAGCAGTGAGCTTCCGGAATTTGATTTCACCCTTAATCTGGCAAAAGCTGATCTTTATAAGCTTCATCTCGATAAATCCGATACCACATCATCCGCTTCGATGCTCATAACGGCTAATTTCAGGGGAAAAATTGCCGAAAACCTCGAGGGTGAAATAAAGCTTCTGAACTCGAGTCTGAGGAAATATGGCAATACACTTGAATTGTATGATTTCTCTCTCAGGTCATTCAGCGAAAATGGCCGGCCGGCAATCAACCTGAGTACCGATTTTGTCGATGCGGAACTGAGAGGTTACTTCAATCCGGCAGGTGCAGGATCATTTATTGGCTCAGCCATGGCTAAACTGATGCCAACCCGCTACAGGAAGCCTGAGATCACCACTCCACTTACCGGTGACAGTCTTTCATTTGTTGTGAATTTCAAAAACACCGACAAATTCAATAACTTCTTTCGCACCGGATTAATGCTTGCGGATAAAAGTACCATAAAAGGTGAGATAGTGGCTGATACAGCAGCACAGATAAAACTTCTTACAGATTATCTTACTGTCAGAGGTAATACATTTAATGATCTGAGAGTTGATTTAAGCCTCATACCGGCGTTTTTTAATGCAGACCTGAGAAGTACATCCCTTAATTTACTGGGGCACTCAGAATTAAAGGACTTCGCTGTCGATTTTGATACCCGACCCGATAATTTCATATTTAACCTTAACTGGGATAACAAAGATCCGCAGATAGCATCAAGAGGAAGCTTTACGGCAAAAGGGACTTCTATGAAGGGTGTTGATGAAAAACAGGGACCGGTATTGGTTATAGATATTGCTTCGTCTGATATTTACAGCCGGAATAATCTGTGGAAAATAAACCATTCAACAGTCTTTCTCGATTCAAACATGGTAAATATCAACAAGCTTCTGATAAAGAATGAGAACAGTTATTACCTTATAGACGGTACCTTATCGGAAAACAGGGAAGATACTTTAAGACTTGAATTCAAAAGCATCGATATTGCTCCTCTGAATACATTCATGACAGGGAAAAATGAGGATGAAAATCTGTCTCTCGACCTTAAGGGAGAACTTAACGGAAACGTACTTCTGACTGATGTTTATAAAAATCCCCTTGCTGAAGGTGACCTGAAGATAAACGGATTTTCAATATTGAGAAGTGAATACGGCTCATTATCCCTGAAGTCAGCATGGAACAATGAAAGAAAAGTTGCAGAAATAAGTGCCGGCAATAATCTCAGTGGTAAGAAGATGCTCGATGTGAACGGGTATTATAATCCTGTCATCAGGAAACTCGATCTTACGGCATTTACCCAAAAGCTTCCGATTGATGCACTGAATCCCCTCCTTAATTCATTTGCGTCAGATATTTCGGGATCGGCCAGTGGCAGAATAAGGATTACCGGCGAACTTAACAAACTTGTCATGAAAGGTTCTGTTATGGCGGAGGATGCATCTATGAAAATTGATTACCTGCAAACCACTTATAAGCTGAATGATTCGGTAAGATTCGATAACAACAGCATTATTTTCCGGAACTTGAAGCTGACAGACGAACGAGGAAATACGGCATCTCTAAACGGAAAAGTTATCCATAATTATTTCAATGATTTCAATGCAGATATTACAATCAACCTTAATGATTGTATGGTCCTCAATACAAGACCCAGGGATAATGAAGACTTTTACGGGACAGCATTTGCCACGGGAATAGCCACCATAAAGACCGGACCCAATCTTATATCTTTCGACATCTCAGCCAGAACAGGAAGAAATACCAGATTCTTTATGCCGCTCAATACCGGTGCAACCATCTCGGATTATTCCTTTGTGACATTCATAAGTCCGGATAGTGAAGGTGCTTCGTTACCTGATACCGATAACGCTGCAAAGATCCCTGTGGCTCAGACCGGAATTGAGCTTAACTTTGATCTGGAAGTTACACCTGATGCAGAGATACAACTTATTTTTGATGAGAAGGTGGGCGATGTGATCAAAGGTCGTGGTTCAGGGAATCTGAATATTAATCTTGACCGGAAAGGGAACCTTGGAATCTCAGGAGATTATATAATTGATAACGGAGATTATCTGTTCACCCTGGGGAATGTACTGAATAAACCCTTCAGTGTTGAGAACGGAGGAAAAGTAACCTTCAGCGGCGATATAGACAATGCTGAAATTGATCTTAAGGCCATATACAGGCTTAAAGCATCCCTGTTTGAAATACTTCAGGACGACAGGTTCAATGAAAGAATCCCGGTTGAATGTCAGATCCTTCTTTCAGGAAAACTGTTCAATCCAATCGTTGGTTTCAATATTGATCTGCCATCGGCTGATGAAGAGAGAAGGGCTTATCTTAATAACGTAATAACGACGGAAGAGGAAATGAGCCGTCAATTCCTTTACCTTCTCGTAATGAACAGTTTTTATTCCGATCCTGTGCGGTCATCTGTTGCGGGAGGATCCACCAGCACAGCGGCTACAGGTACCACAGGCACTTCGGCAATGGCAGTAACAACAACCGAAATGTTATCACACCAGTTAAGCAACTGGTTGTCCCAGATCAGTAACGATTTTGATATAGGATTCGTTTATCGTCCGGGATATAAAGATATAAATGCACAGGAAGTTGAAGTAGCCCTGTCCACCCAGCTTCTGAATGACAAAGTCACAATTAACGGTAACTTTGATGTAAGGGGAGCAGAAGGAACTTCAGGTACTTCGGATAAGATAACCGGAGATTTCGATATTGAATATAAGATCACCGAAAAGATCAGATTCAAATTTTTTAACAGGTTCAATAATCCGTATACAGGAAAAGGGGCTCCATACACCCAGGGATTTGGTTTGTTCTTCAGAAAAGACTTCGACCAGTTTTCCGATCTGTTCAGAAAGAACAACAAATCTGAAATGAAAAAAGAAGAAGAACCGGCAGTTACAGGAGAGGATGTGGAGATCTCGATGCATCCGGGACCCTGATTCCGGTTGAAAAAAATAAGCCCTTTGTTATTAACCGTGAATAATACAATGGAGTATGAATACGTTTTTTAATATATTCGCACGTGAAATAAAATAATTTAGAGAAATTTAACGGAAATACAGAAATTAAGATGGGATTTTTACAATTTATCATGCAGGATGTCAGTCTCCCTGCCGAAACGGCAACCGACACACATCTGACGCTTCTCGATTTTGCTATTAAGGGCGGATGGGTTATGATCCCCATCGTGTTATTGTCCTTTGTGGCTGCATATATTTTCATTGAAAGATTTTATGTAATCAGGAAAGCCACACAACAGGATCTTACATTCATGAACAGGATCAAGGATTATATACACGATGGAAGGATTGAAGCAGCACTTGCACTTTGCAGATCAACAGACAGCCCTTCTGCAAGAATGATCGAGAAAGGTATAAACAGGCTGGGAAGACCTCTGCAGGATATCAGTACGGCAATAGAAAATGCAGGAAAGCTCGAAATATCAAAGCTTGAAAAAAGCTTTCCGACACTTGCCACCATTACCGGCGCCGAACCAATGCTTGGATTTATGGGAACGGTAATCGGTATGGTAAAATCATTCTATGCAATGTCGCAGGCCGGAAATAATATTGAAGTCTCCCTCCTTTCCGACGGTATCTATACCGCCCTGATAACCACGGTTGCAGGACTTATTGTCGGAATACTCGGATACTTTGCCTATAATACTCTTGTCGTCAGGGTTGAAAGAGTTGTCTTTAACCTTGAGGCTACTCTTACGGAATTCATGGATATTTTGAATGAACCGGTTAAATAAGATCAGAAATGGCATTATCTTCAAGAAATAAAATAAGCATAAATTTTTCATCAACCGGGATGACTGATGTTGTATTCAATCTGCTGATATTCTTTATGCTGACCTCAACACTTGTTCATCCTACAGCACTTAAACTGCTTCTTCCGAAAGGATCGGCACAAACATCAGCAAAGCCGCAGACTACTGTTTCCATAACTGCGGATCAACGATATTATATTGAACAGCAACCTGTTTCACTGTCCGAGCTGGAAGAAGCCCTTAAACAAAAGCTTGGATCCGAACCTGATACATATATTTCACTCCATGCCGACAAGAGTGTTCCGTTTGAGAGTGTCGTACAGGTATTAAACATTGCGCAGGCTAATAATTATAAATTAATAATTGCTACAACACCAAAATAACGATCCATACAGGATTCCTTCCGAGAAAAAGAAAGGTATCATTGGTGCAGTTGTGATACATGCAGTAACTCTTGTATTGCTGATTGTTCTCGGATTTTCTGTACCTCCTCCACCGGAATCAGAAGAGGGTATCCTGGTCAATTTCGGAACCGATGAAACAGGTTTCGGGATAACAGAGCCCTCATCACCACCACCTGCAGTTGAAACTTCAGTACCGGTACCAGCTGAGTCTCCGGTTATTACAAAAGACGAGCCTCTGCTTACCCAGGATACCGAAGAAGCACCGGAAGTTAAAAAAGTAGATCCTGAGGCAGAGAGAAAACGGCAGGAGCAAATAGAAGCAGAAAGAAAAAGGAGAGCCGAACTGGAAG
>CAYQZL010000183.1:2880-8383 GCA_964421975.1 uncultured Rikenellaceae bacterium | reverse complement strand
TTATCATGAATATTCTTTTCATCTTTTAATGTTTGTGTAAATCTTCAGAAAGGGAATGATCACAAAATTTCAGAAGGTACGCTTACAGTTTTATGAACTCAACCCTGCGGTTCAGGGCCTTATTGGCTTGTGTATCGTTTGGTGCAACAGGCTGGGTTTCACCCATACCATCAGTTTCAAGCCGGTCACCTTTCACACCAAATGATTTCACAAGTTCATTTTTTACTGAAGCAGCACGACGTTTTGAAAGATCCAGATTTGCTGCATCGGCACCATCACTGTCGGTATGTCCCAGAATTTTTACTTTTACATCCGGAACTTCATTAAGGATATTTGCTATCTCTTTCAGTGTGCCATAAGATTCAGGTTTTACAACATCCTTATTAACATCGAAGTAGATACCATAAGTTACAAGCTTGCCTTCAGTCATAAGCTTGTTACGCATATCGGGAGCACCAACGGCAATACGGACATTGCTTAACATCATGGCTCCGTACTCAAACCTGAGCCTGTCGGGTTTCACACAACCTGCCGGAAAAGCTTTTGGCAGATCTATGATCTTGTTCTGATCCTGGTAAAGTCTGATCCTTGTTTTCTGCACCCAAATAGCTATATGGTACTTCTGGTTCATCTTTTCCTTAAGGTTTTCACCTTCCACAAATCCGCTTAGCTTTGCAGGACCACATTCCTCACCCAGAAACCATGTGTTATATCCCGGTCTGCCATAATATTCAACCAGAAAGTGAAAACCTCCCTGTCCCGGAGCTGAGCCTGAATCCCATGCTTTTGCATTCTTTGCCTGCATAAGCCTCATATGCCAACCCGACATCCCGTCACCCTCCAGACCTCCGATAGGGATCACATCAAATTCTATTGTATAATTATCAGGTAATGTAAGCAAAGCATCTGTCCAGACACATTGATTCATTACAAATTTCATCCAATTCCCCGGAAAGAGATTTGTTGTTACAACCTCGGCTGAGCCATTTGTATTCCATAATGCCGGAAAATCTCCTACGGCATCCTGACTGAAATCGTCGAAAAAGATGATTTTTTCTCCCGGGACAAAGTCATACTTTGAGTAGGTCTGGAGCCCTTCCTGCTGCTTGCCGGCCGACTGGCCGCCCTGATCCGGGTTGCTTTGTCCTGCAGATGATTGGGCATCCTGGTTTTTCTGAGTTTCAGCCTGTTGATTCCCATTGTTCTTCAAATCTTCTTTTACAGCATTTTCTACCGCATCCAGACCTTTGTTTATAGCCTGATCGGTTCTCTGGTTTGCTCTGCGGTTCACCGCATTCTCTACTTTTTTCTTCAGGTCGATCTTGATCTGACCTTCTGCATTAAATGTGAAGCTAAATAAAAGCAACACAATGATAAGGTTAGTTGTTTTTAACATATTCTTCATAATAATTGGTTTAGCACATTGAAAATTATTTAACAGAGTAAATCTACATACAGGTAAAATTCCGAGACTCCCCTTTTTAGGGGATTTTCCGTCTCCTAAAGATAATACCCCTGATGCATTGTCAGATAACCGTTGATAAAATGTAAATTAGTATTTGTCATAAAATTTAGTTACGTTCGTTGATAGTTTCAGCGTTCCCCACCTGCGCTTAAGCTTCGGTGTTCAAAGAAAGCTTCGGTGGGCGAAGCAGGGTTTCAGGGTTCCGGTTTCCGAAACTTCAAACTCCAAACTCCAAACTCTGTCCTACTCCAAATATCCCTGAAAAAGGGGATTGAGAATCCGGTGATATTGGTTAGGTTTGTACAATATTTTCCCTCAATGCACCAAATTTTCAACAAAATACATTATACCTTATTATATATATGCTTACTGATCCTGGCTGTAAAATCATCAGCACAGGATTTAAGCACTCTTGAGAAAACAATAGATCTCATCCTAAATGACGAAATTGCTTTAAACGAGACTGAAGAGACTATAGTATCAGCTGATTCAGTTGAAATTATGGATTATCTGTCTGAAGCATCGCGTCAGGAAAGGATCAATTCTGATTCTACCCGTTCTAACATTCTGAAGGCTCTTGATATTGCACTGCGGGAGAAATCGCTGAAAATGATTTCCCTTACTCTCCGGGATCTCGGGGACTACTACATGAGCCGCGAAATGTACATGGAAGCATTGTCATGCTATCTGAAATGCATCAGGATGGAGGAAAAAAGAAAAGATGATTTAAGGATAGCTGATCTTAATGACAGGCTCGGGACGGTTTATTATTATATGGAGATTTTTGATAAATCTCTTGATTATCACCAGAAAGCTCTCGGCATTTATCAATCCCTCAACGATACATCAGGAATAGCAGGAGTTCTCAGCAATATTGGTAATCTTCACAGCTCGAGGGAATTTTGCGAAAAAAGAACCGCTGAAGAGAAGCTATCAGATTACAACACAGCAATTGACTTTCTTGAAAGATCTGCAAATCTGTACTCTGTAACACGCGATAAACCGGGCATTGCTAAAGTGAACCAGGACATTGCAGCTGTTTACAACAAGATGAAGAAACCTGAACTGGCGCTCGGCTATGTTCAGAAATCACTTGACTATTATAGAGAGATAAATGATCCTGAAGGCATAGCCGGAACCCTGTTCACTCTTGGAAAAACTTACTACAGGCTAAAAGATTATGACCGGTCAGTTCAAGCCTTCAGGGAATCTGAAAGAATTGCGCTTGAAGGAAATCTGACTGGTGGCATCCAGTATCTGTATGAAGCCATGGCAATGCCATATTATGACATAGGTGACTATAAAAATGCATATAACACCTATATTAAATATATGACAATCCGCGATTCGGTATACAATTCAGAGAAATCAAAGCAGATCATTGAGCTTGAGACAAAATACCAGAGTGAGATAAAGCAGAATGAAATAATGAGGCTTACTGCAGAGAAAAAGCGAAAGAACAGCCTTATTTATTCACTCGCGGCATTAACTGCACTGCTTTTGTTAACAATAATATATGTTTTCAGGCTTGTAAAGAAGAATAAAATAATATCTGACCAGAATATTCAGATAAGGGAAGACAAGATAAGGGAGCTTGAAAAGGAACGTCTTTATCTTGCAGCCAGATCTGTTATGGAGGGAGAAGAGGCTGAAAGATCGAGACTGGCAGGCGATCTGCATAATGGTCTCGGAGGTTTATTGTCAGGAATTAAAATCAATCTGTCGGCTATGAAAGAAAATTCTGTGATCACACATGAAAATATTACCTCATTTAATCATGCGATATCACTGCTTGATACATCTATATCCGAGCTCAGACGTATAGCTCATAATCTTATGCCTGAGACACTGATTCATTATGGCCTTAAGACAGCAGTTGAGGACTTCTGCACCCAGGTTGCTCCGGCTGGTCCTCCGGAAATCAGATTACAGTTCTTTGGTGAAACCATCAGATATACAAAAGAGCTTGAACTTACAATTTACAGGATAATCCAGGAACTTGTCAACAATGCCCTTAAACATGCGGAGGCTTCACAAGTAAATGTCGAGGTGATCTCTGCACCAGAGAGATTGTTTGCAAGGGTATCCGATAACGGAAAAGGATTTGAAATTTCAGGGAAGAATACAGAGCGGAAAGGAAAAGGTCTGGATTACTTAAGGGACCGGGTTGTAGCCCTTAACGGAACGTTTGATGTATGGAGCAGGCCGGGACAGGGGACTGAAATAAGTGCTGAAATTCAGGTTTAGTGATTATGAAAACAAACACATCACCTCAGGAGAAGTTCCTTATTGTAGAGGATCATCCGATAGTATCTGAAAGCCTTTTCCGCCTGGTAAATGAATCATTCGATAATGTAGTATGCATCCATGCCTCAACCGGATCAAAAGGACTTGCTTATCTTAACAGCAATCATTTCGATCTTGTTCTCCTGGATATTAACCTTCCTGATATTTCCGGTATTGAGTTCTGCAACCGGGCTAAAGCAAGGTTCCCTGAATTAAAAATTCTCGCCGTTACATCTATGGCTCAGCGTCATGTGGTTGAAAGATCCGTTCAGGCAGGTGTCGACGGGTTTGTCCTCAAAACCTCCGACATCAATGATATAACCGAAGGTATTAAAGAACTTCTGACGGGGAAGAAGTATTTCGGGAAAGGAGTCAGCGAACTTATCGGCAGCCGCTCATCCGGAGAACGAACGGATCCTGTTATAACACGGCGTGAAGGAGAAATACTTGTGCTGATAGCCGACGGGCTGACAAATCAGGAGATCGCCGATAAGCTTTTCATCAGCACTTCAACAGTTGATAGTCACCGGAAAAATCTCCTCATTAAATTCGACGCAAAAAACACTGCAGCACTTGTTAAGACAGCAATGGAGAAGGGGATCATATAGTTGCAAATAATGCCATGAACTCATCCCCCTGCCCCCTTCTCTCCGCCATTTGGCGGAAAGAAGGGGGTTCGAATGAGGTTCCCCCTCTTTGCGCCAGCAGAGAGGGGGAAAGCCTGAACGAAGTGAAGGAAGGGGGTGAGTTCGTGTACCTATGCAGCCACCGGAACTTCCTCTACTGGTTTTTCCTTTTCGTTAAGAACCGATTGATACAATGAAGCAAAACTGCTTTTCACCCACATGGTAGCCGGGAAAATACCAACAATAAAAAGGATAAGACCAAAAATGTATATAAAAAATGCAACAAATCCCATAAGGAAAATTGTCCAGCCATGACCTCTGGTAAGCTTCCAGCTCAGTTCCACCGATTCGATCGGATCGAGCTTCTTGTCCATTACAACATAAGGTACAAAGGCAAGACGGCATGCAATTATGATACCGGGGACTATCAGTGCGAACATTCCGATCGCAACCAGCGCAAAGACAAGCAGATTGGCAAGTATTATATTAAGGTAATTTGTCCAGAAACCTCTTATCAGCCACTCAAAATCAGGTTTGTTCCTCCTTACAGATTCAACAAAGATCATTTTGGCTCCATATCTTAAAACCGGAAGTGCAAGAAATGTGTAAGCAAGAGCAAGAAGCCCGATGAACAGGGCAAAAGCCCCAATGGAGGCTATCCCGAAGATCTGTTCCCAGCTGCCGTCCCAGTGCCATGGAAAATGTCCGAAATCTCCTTTATCAAGATTAATATTTATCCCTTTCATGGGACCCGTCAGTATTCCCAGTACGAAAACCACCAGAAGTAATCTGAGGAAATTATCAAGCATCACATTCCATCCGGTACCAAAACTGTCACCGAAAGTCGGGAACAGGTTGTATTTTCTTACTTTTTCGTTTTCAATTGTTGTACTCATTTTTTATTTATGGTTTTGGTTAATGTTCACAACAAATGTAAACCCTCATTTTCTTACAGAATCAATACTAACGTAGTGATTTTGCAGAATCCTACTTAAGTAGTGAGTCCATACTTAAGTAGTGGTTACCGCTCCCACTATTTAACCGCAAAGGACGCAAAGCAGGTGCAAAGAACGCAAAGACAAGACATTAAGCATTGTTCCTTTTTGGACTTTGCGCACTTTGCGGT
>CAYQZL010000183.1:0-2780 GCA_964421975.1 uncultured Rikenellaceae bacterium | reverse complement strand
CTTTGCGCACTTTGCGGTTATTGATTTAAAATTTGCATCGTCTGATTTGAATTTTATACCTTTATATTATTATTATGCTCACAATTCTTTTTTATCTGGTTTTTATAGTAACGGTAGCTCTTACGGTTCTCGGTATCTCACTTGCTTCACGGATGAGAATGAATTACAAATCAGAGAGTTTTACTCCGCTGCTTTATTTCCAGGTGTTTATTTTTACATTTGGTTTCTACGGGATCTGGGGCCAGGTACTGATAAGATCATTTCTTGCACCTTATATTTCAGACGCTCTCCTTACAAGATTTTCAGCTATCGCGTTGCTCATGGGACTGCCCTTCCTTGTTTTTGCCTGGTTGATGCTTATCCGGTTTTCATCATCCATAACTGGCAGGCAAAACGTAAAATGGTTTGTCCCCGGATTCCTGGTCCTTAATTTTTCTCTTCTCTTTCTCCTCGGTTATTTTATTGCAGGAAAAAATGAATCTGAACCTTCGACACTTATACGGGATTATTTTATAATAATGAATATGGCTTATACTCTGCTGTCATCATATATTATTCATTTTTCAGGAAAATCAGGGGCAGGCATAATTGAGTATGATAAAAAAGTGATAGCACTTGCAATTTCACTTATTGTTGTGACACAATGTATTCTCCTTATGTTTTATAAACAGGAATCATGGCTGGCCCTGATATTTATTTTTATCTTTTTTGCCGGGAATACTTTCCTTCCTTTATATCTGAGCTATTGCACCATACTTCCTGCAATGACAGTTGAATCTGAAAAAGATCTGCCGTTTGACGGGTTCTGCAGCAAATATGAAATATCACCACGCGAAACCGATATCGTCAGGGAAATCTGTAATGGTTTGAGCAATAAGGAAATATCTGAAAAACTTTTTATAAGTCTGCAGACGGTAAAAGATCATACTCATCGCATTTACATCAAAACGAATGTCAGGAGCCGGGTTCAGCTTATCAACCTGGTGAAAGAAGAAGGTAAGGCTTTCAGCAAGAGAATAGTTGCGGGCATTAATTAAAACTCCGTAAACACGATTATCGCACCGCCTTCAAACTCAAGTTCAACAGTATCAGCTGCAGCCTCATTCAGAGTAGCTTCCCACCAGTTCCGGAGTTTTTTTCTGACCAGGGGATAACGCAATCCCACAGAAGTGATCTCAGTTTCAGGATTAATTGAAAAAACAGAGATCTGCTGACCGGTGACTACCTTGAAAATACACGATCTTAGGTAAGGACGCAGGAATCCTGTATCGGTTACCATCATTACTTCAGTCTCTGTGGCATATTCTGCCAGAAGGGAAATATTTCCTATTGTATGATCCTCCCGCTTGCCCGTAGCGCCTAAAATTATCAGATCTCTGAAACCTTTTTTTATGCACCACCTTACTGCTTTTGTAAGATCATTGGTTTCCTGGTCGGGATCGGGAAAAAGTATTTCTGGATATTTTTTTCTTATTTCCGCTGATACCGAATCAAGATCGCCGACAATTGCCGAGGGTATAAAACCGGCTTTTATCAGCTGATCCGCACTTCCGTCACAGCAGATAATTCTTTCAGCCTCACTTAAATATTTGAGTGGTATAACATGTACCGGGAAATTCCCGTCAGCAAGAATAATAGTCTTTTTATATTCCGGCATAAGGATATATAAATGTCATTGTTAAGATATGGTTCAAATATCCAAAAAAACTCTGATCGGATGATCAAAAAAATCAATAAAATAACACTTTATGAAGTTGTGGCATTAATATATTGACTTAGTGATCCTTAGTGTCTTGGTGCCTTCGTGGCATTTTCTTCTGGTTTAAATACTGTTAACCATACAACAATTAAATTTAATATTCAGACAATATAACGTATCAGCGATCAGATGTTTTGATTAATTTTAGGGTACTATAATTCTGAAAATGTATTAAAATATACCAAAATGAGATTGTCAAGACGTAGTTTTATCGGAAACAGTGCCGCCTTTGCAGCACTGACAATGGTACCGGGTTCAGGACTGAAAGGTACTTTTACACAAGGATCTCCGATTACACCTTCACCCGATTCAAATTTCGGCGGTGTACAGATCGGTGCTATCACATACAGCTGGCGAAGCATGCCGGGAGGAATTGAAAACATTATCAGTTATTGCCGGCAGGCCGGATTAAATTCTATTGAGCTTATGAGCGGTGATCTTGAAACCTACCTGGGTGCACCGGCAAATCCCATGGCCAGGATGTTTACTTCTCCGGCAGGAGGCCAGAAACCTGGAGCACCAGGCGCCCCGGCTCAGGGTCAGCAACCCGGAGGTCAGAAACCTGCAGGAACTCCGCCTGCTCCTCCGGCACCATCTCAGGGTCCGGGTCAGCGCCCCCAGAGAACCCCAGAACAGGAAGCTGCCATTGCCAAATATAACCAGGACCTTAAACAATGGAGGATCTCTCTGCCAATGTCTAAAGTTGAAGGGGCAAAAAAATTATTTGACGAAGCCGGGATAAAGATCCATATTGTCAAATTCTCCCCCGGCCGATGGTCTGATGAAGAAATTGATTATTCCTTCAGAGCAGCCAAAGCCATGGGAGCCAAAGGCGTATGCGACGAAATCGGCGAAGATGCCGTAAAAAAAATGGCACCCTTTGCAGAAAAACACGGGATGTATGCAGTTTTCCACAACCATATGCAATTTGCCACTCCCGGATTCAGCTATGATCCCTTCCTGGCTGTATCTCCTGCCGTTATGATGAACTTCGATGCAGGTCATTTCTTCGGATCAACAG
>CAYQZL010000182.1:0-8438 GCA_964421975.1 uncultured Rikenellaceae bacterium | reverse complement strand
GGGGGACGCTTAGAGGAAACCCTTTCCCCCCTCAAGAGGGACGCTTAGAGAAAACCCTTTCTCCCCTCAAGGGGGGACGCTTAGAGAAAACCCTTTCCTCCCTCAAGGGGGGACGCTTAGAGGAAACCCTTTCCCCCCTCAAGAGG
Organism: uncultured Rikenellaceae bacterium; assembly: GCA_964421975.1. Lineage (GTDB taxonomy): Bacteria > Bacteroidota > Bacteroidia > Bacteroidales > VadinHA17 > LD21. The sequence goes on along the minus strand of CAYQZL010000182.1, from coordinate 8,292 downwards.
GACGCTTAGAGAAAACTCCTTTCCCCATCAGGGGGGATTCATACTGAATCTAATGATACTTATTCACCAAAATCAAGATACCATTTAACCCTGTCAGCCTTCTCCCTGGTAAGAATATTGTTTTCGACCAGTTCATCACAACTCCCTATCTTCCCCTGCAACTCTCTGTACCTGAGAATTGAGTTCACTTCATATCTTTCAAAATAGGGCAGACGTATCAGATGGCTGAATCCTGCTTTGTTGATGTTTATTTTGTCAATGTCAGCCGGATCTGCTTTCAAACCTGATACTATATTATTATAAGTCTCCTCCGGAAGTCCGTAAACTTCCCTCAGCTGACCAACATCAGCAAATCCTCCCAGTAACTTCCTGTACTTTATGATCCTGGCGGAAAGCACAGGACCAATTCCGGGCAGTGCCACAAGTGCTGCTGAATCACATTTATTCAGGTCAGTTATAACAGGTTTTCTGACACTTCTGTAAACATAAGGTTTCGGCTCCTGCGAAATGATCATCATGCTGCTGTCAGTTACAAAGGTGCTTTCAAGAGGTATCACCTCCATATTCATTTTAAGGTTCGGAATAATGAACCTGATGCCGCCCACGGCAGCTATCAGAAGGAGAAGAATAAATGATGATCTCCTTTCACGCCGGGTATATCCAAACCATTCCTTAAGCGGTTGCAGTGAATTCCGATCCATAAAAAATGCAGTAAGACTACTGCAATTTATGAATTTCCCGAAAAAGAGTCAACAAATTAGGATTATTTCTCAGAACGGGTATCCTATTCCCAGGACAAATGTAAAGATTCTCCCGCCTTCAGTCATTTTGGAATAATCATTCCAGTTACTGATCCATTTTGAACCATTCGCAAGGCCCGGATCACGTAATTTCATTCCGATATCAGCTCTTATCAGTACAAAATCAATGTCGAATCTTAATCCCAGTCCGGTACCCAGGGCTAAATCATTCAGGATATTTTTAAAATGGAACTGTGCCCCTTCCTGTGAATTATCATTAAAGGACCATATATTTCCGGCATCCAGAAAAAGGGCGCTCTCAAGTATCCAGAAAAGCTTGAACCGGTATTCAATGTTTGCCTCCAGCTTTATATCGGCTGTCTGGTTAAGAAAACTGGTCCGGTCGGGAACACTTGAACCCGGACCGAGTGTTCTGACCTGCCAGGCCCGGATACCGTTTGCCCCTCCTCCGAAATATTGTTTTTCAAATGGAATTGCCCGTGAATTACCATATGGAATTCCTGCTCCGATAAATCCCCTGTATACTATGGAACTTACATCATTAATAATCACGTTATATCTTAAATCCAGGTCTGCCCTGAAATACTGGGCAAAAGGCTGTCCGAAGATATTATAGCTATCATCATGTTTTTCAAGTCCGGCAAGATTGCTGATCAGTCCGAGCATATTTCCTGATGTCTCGGCATTAAATCTGAAAAACCAGTAATCCCTTGATCTCCTGATTGTCTGGTTACTAAAGATAAACGAATAACTACTGCCAAGTATAGTCACATCCCTGTAACTGTAAGCCAGATAAGAGGAAGATTCAATTTTTTCCCGGAAAGCCGGATCGATTGTATCAAGCTTGACAATGTTTAGCTGAAGGGGATTTACAATATGTGTTGTATATGAATTTCCATTCCAGTTATATCCGAAAGTGGCATTTGCCATTTTTCTGGTATAGAATGGCATCTTCTGGTAATTATATGCAGCAAGCAGAGTGGTAGTGGGATTGTATTTTTTTATAAAGCCTTCTGTTTTGAGAAAAGGTACAAGGAATTTCGGAAATCTGAGGCTGGTTTCGGCACCATATTCCACAGTATGCATAATAGTATCCTGCGAAAGGGTTTCATAAGCCCCTTTCAGCTTGAGATTGAACATTTCAGCTCCATGGAAAAGGTTTTTATGCTGATAGATAAGGTTCACGGCTCCTCCGAGTCCGTCCGAATGTGTTCCTTCAACCTCAACCCTGTAAGACTGCTGGCTAAGAAGGGTCAGCTGTATATTGCAGTCAATCCGGAGCTCTTCTCCCTGACTGTAAACGTTTCCGGGAACTTCAGAATAAAATATGTTTACAAGCCGGAATGTTTTCAGCCCGAGTAAATGTGATTGTGTCCTGTCGGTATTTGAAAGACTGAACATCGCTCCGGGAGTAAGATACAATGACTGTATAATCAGATCATATTTGATCTCCGGTTTCTTCCCGGGAGAAATAAAATAATAACCTCCGTATTCCGTAGTGTCAAGGCTCCTGATATATGACTCTCCCCCCTCAAGGGCATCTTTGGGGACAAAGTCGGGATAGATATAAACATTTCTTATACGGTACATGGAATGAGGTACCGTTACCATCCTGCTGTTTTCATCGACACGCGTAAACTGCTTTATCCCGTAATAGATATCAACCTGCCTGTTACCAACTGTACTGTCAACCCTGAAATAGATATGTTCGCCCGAAAATCCGTAAAAGCCCCTGTCCTTTACGAACTTCTCAAACCTCGACTGTTCAGCCTGAAGGACATCTACATCGTAGGGTTTTCCACGGGCTATAAGACAATTCAATGAATCGAACCAGAACCAGGTTCCTATAAGGGAATCGGCAAATTCATAGTAAAGGTTACGGATCGTATAGGGTGATTTAAGATCAACCTTATAGAAGACCTCGGATTTCTGCCTTGCGCTCCTTACTGTATCGCTGACAGCAGAATCAAAGTAACCTTTCGAAGCCACATAAGTCCGGATCTGTTCTACTGATTTTGCGGTTGAATAAGGATCATATATCACCGGCTCCTCCCCTATATTCCTGAGCCAGGAATGAAACCAGTTCTCCTTGTTAATATTGGACAGATTAAATAATCCAAGATGGAACCGGACACCGAAAATCCTTTTATTCGGCTTCTGCTTTATATATGGATCAAGATCACTCCTGCTTATACCTTCCCTGCTTACAGACATATGGTTCTTGTCCAGCAGGGTTTCGTCCTGAGGAACATATTTTGTTGGATTACAAGATATTAAAATAAATACAGCACTAAAAACAATTAAAAGTGATCCGGCCCGGCATTTATTTTTATTTGATATATTTTTTTTCAAATTTTGTATCATAATGCTGAACAAATATATCAATAATAATATTTACGGAATTGATATACATAAATTGTAATCAGAGGGATTATTCACAATATTTTAAATAAACAAACCTGAAGTGTTAAGCAAAACCAGGATCAGTTTCATTTTGTCCCTTCAGAAGAAGAAGGTAAGGGAAGAGGAAAAGCTTTTCATTATTGAAGGCGATAAGCTTGTGAGGGAATTCCTCATGGCAAAGCAGCAGGTAAAAACACTGGTTGCCAAACCTGAATTTCTCAATTCCCTTCCACTGGTACGTAAGCAGGGAATTGATGAAATAATTCCCTGCGGGTATGAAGAGCTTAAAAAGATATCAAGCTTAAAGACCCCGCATAATGCCCTTGCCATTGTAAGGATGCCGGACCTGCGGATGGATAAGGAGGAAATTAAAAATGGCTTGTCTGCAGCACTGGATTTTGTACAGGATCCGGGCAATCTGGGTACAATAATAAGAGCAGCAGCCTGGTTCGGCATTAAAAATATCTTTTGTTCGGAAAACTGTGTGGATGTTTACAATCCCAAAGTCATTCAGTCAAGCATGGGAGCCATTCTTCATGTTAAAGTCTTCTATACGGATCTGAATATCCTTTTCACAAATGCCCTGAAGGACGGAATAAAAATCTTCGGAGCCACACTTGACGGAAATTCTATCTATTCCCACCGCCTGGCTAAAAAGGGTATAATATTCCTCGGAAATGAATCAAAAGGTATATCAGAGAAGCTTTCATCATTTATTACTGACAGGATTATGATCCCCAGTATAAGTGAAACCGGTGCCGGTATCGATTCATTGAATGTCGGAATGGCTGCATCTGTGATCTTTTCGGAATTTACAAGGAGCAGAGGGAGGCAGATGTGAGGAGTGAGGAGTGAGGAGTGAGGGGGAGAAAGGGAGATGGGGAGAAAGGGAGATGGGGAGAAAGGGAGATGGGGAGATGGGGAGAAAGGGAGATGGGGAGATGGGGAGAAAAGGAGATGGGAAGATGGGGTGATGGGAATATGGGGTGAAGGCTATGGGATGAAGGGACCGGGACAATGTCTTCGTGTAAATTCTGTGACCTCCGTGAATTCCGTGGTTAAAAGAAATTTAACAAATAATCACCATATATTGCGTGATAAAGCATCTGCTGCAAGCATTCCGTCTATGGCAGATGATACGATGCCGCCGGCATAACCTGAGCCTTCACCGCAGGGATACAAACCCCTTATTGTTGTATGTTCCATTGTATCAGCATTTCTTGTAATCCTGACAGGTGATGATGTTCTCGATTCAACAGCAAGAATAATTGCTTCATTGGTCAGAAAACCTCTCATTACTGATCCGAAGATCCGGAATCCTTCTCTTAACCTGCTTCCAAGCGGTGCAGGCAACCATTCATGCAAGGGAGAAACAACCACGCCGGGAGTATATGAGACCGGTGGCAGATCAGATGAATTCTTCCCGGCAACAAAATCAGAAAGTCGTTGTGCAGGTGCTCTCTGAGACCTGTCACCATTGATCCATGCTTCCCTTTCAAGATATTTCTGATAGTATAAACCGGCCATCTCTCCATATTCTGAATACATCCCAAGGTCTTCGGGGCTTATGCCAACCACAATTCCTGAATTTGCATACGGAGAATTCCTGTGAGAAGGCGACATACCGTTAACAACAATTTCTTCCTGTGATGTGGCTGCCGGCACAATGAAACCTCCGGGACACATGCAGAATGAATAAACTCCTCTGCCGTCGACCTGCCTTACTATGGAATATGAAGCTGCAGGCAGATATTTTCCTCCGGCATTACCATGATATTGTATCCTGTTTATCAGCTCCTGAGGATGTTCAACCCTCACTCCCATCGCAAAGGGTTTCATTTCAAGGGCTATCCTGTGCCGTATACAGATATCATAAATATCACGTGATGAATGTCCTGTGGCAAGGATCACATTATCTGACAGATATCTTTCATTACCCGCGACAGTGACACCTTTTATGCCGTCATTTTCAAGAATAAGGTCTGTAACTCTCTTTTCAGGAAGATACTGACCTCCGGCATCCGTGATTGATTTGAGAATATTATTAATTATCCGGGGAAGTTTATCCGTTCCAAGATGAGGATGGGATTCATATAATATATTCTCCTCTGCGCCATGTAAGACCAGGAGTTCGAGGATCCTGGAGTTGTCACCACGCTTCTTTGACCTGGTATAAAGTTTCCCGTCTGAAAACGTACCTGCTCCTCCTGTCCCGAAACAATAATTACTGTCCGGATCAACTATATGTTCTCTTGTTATCCGTGCAATATCTCGTTTCCGTCCGGGGATCAGCTTTCCTCTTTCGAGGATCACAGGTTTTAGTCCAAGTTCAATCAACCGCATTGCCGCAAACAAACCGGCCGGTCCTGCACCGACGATCAAAACCTCCCTGCAATTGCTTACATTTTCAGGAGTAAAGGGATTTATCAGAGGTCTGACTGATTCTCCTGAAAAGAAAATTTCAACAGTAATTATTACCCTTATATTTTTCTTCCTGGCATCTACAGATCTCTTTATTATCCTTACTGATGAAATATCTGAAGGATCAACCTTTACATGCTTTGAGCAGAATTTTTTGATTGTTTCAGGATCTGCAGCCTGTTCCGGATCCAGATTTAGCTTAAGCTGTTCTGACATTTTTTATTCGAAATGAAAGGCAATGACCCATATCTGCGATTTCATTTTTTCTATAGCATTCCGGAATTCATGATGCCCTGAAGCTCCCTCATTCACAATTATATCTGAAAGGCCGTTTGACATCTTAATTTCAACGGAAAGTTTAAAGTATTTAAGGTAAAAATCAAGTCCCGCCCCTGTCTCATAATACAGGTCGGGTCTTTTAAGCCTTATATATACAGGTTTTTCATCATCAAATTCCTTTTTGGCTGCAAGATCATATCTGAAATTGAAGCCGCCCACCACATAAGGCCTCACATTATTCAGCCGTTCTCCTTTGTATTTCAGAAGAAGGGGGAATTCCAGGTATGATGATTCAATCCTTTGCTGTTCATTGAACAGTACCGGTTCATCTCCCGGATTTGCCGGAATCTTATAAAATCTGATATTACGCTGACCGAAAGATACGCCGGGCAGAAACCTGATATCCCAGTATCTTCCCGGCCTCAGATTAGTTACTATCTGTATATTGATTCCGGGATTCAGGCGGCTCACTTCAGGATATATCGAATCTATGTCAAGAAACTGCTGCGAAGGGGTGATCCTGAAATCCATGGAGTTGAATCCCAGACTGAACCCGAAATGGAGCAGTTTTTCATCATACCATGATTCGTTCTTAGGCCTCTGCTTTTGTGCAGACAGATTTATGCTGATTAACAGGAAAGCAATAATGAAAAGTCGGTATAGGCCCCCTTTATTCAAACCGGATCGATTATAATTAGGCTTCACAAGATAATAAACTGCTTAGAATAAAAATTATTGCATTTAATTTTTCAATCCTGTATAAATGCTTGCAACCCCTCCCGTCAGCTTCTTCTGTTTAACCGATCTGAATCCCGCCTCACCCAGCAACGCAATGAATTGTTCATTTTCGGGAAATCCCATTACAGACTCCGGAAGATATGTATAAGCGTATTTATTCTTTGAAAAAATCCTTCCTATCAGGGGAAGGATTCTCAGAAAATAAAAATTATATAATTGCTTAAATGGAGTATTTGATGGTTTGGAGAATTCCAGTACCATTATGACTCCTTGCGGTTTAAGTATTCTGGCCATTTCCGAAAGTCCTTTAAGAGGATCGGAAAAATTCCTGACACCAAAAGCCACCATTGCAATATCGAAAGATCCGTCCGGAAAAATTATCTTCTCCGAATCACATTCAAGCAGGTCTATCCTGTCGTTAAGCCTTTTTTTTCTGAGCTTCTCCTTCCCGGCTTCAAGCATTTTTCCTGATATATCAATACCCGTAATATGATCGGGATTCAGCTTCATTGCTTCAATTGCAAGATCTCCTGTACCGGTCGCTACATCAAGGATTTTTGAAGGGTGAGGATCAATGAGTGATATTTCCCGGATTGCTTTTTTTCTCCATGACCTGTCGATGCCAAAAGAAAGAAAATGGTTCAGGAAATCGTAATGCTCTGCAATTGAATCAAACATTTTTCCGATTTCCGGTTTTATTTCGCTTCGGGTGTTGTCCCTGGAATTATTCATCTGTTCAATAAAAAGCAAAGATTTAAAATATTTCTATTTTTACGGGAATAATAATAAACAAAAATCAATGAACAAGACCATAATGATAACAGGAGCCACTGCCGGATTCGGCAGGGCAATAGCAGAAAAATTCGCAAAGAACGGATATAATATCATAATCACAGGAAGAAGAAAAGAACGCCTGGATGAAGTTGAGAAAGAACTTGCAGCATATAACGTTGAAGTACTGTCACTGAACTTCGACGTAAGAAAAAGATTTGAGGTGGAAGATGTAATTTCCGGACTTTCTGATAAATGGAAGAATTTAGATGTCCTGGTCAATAATGCCGGTCTGGCTGTTGGTCTGTCTCATGTAAATGATGCGAATGTTGACGACTGGGACAGGATGGTGGATACCAACATAAAAGGACTTCTGTATGTTACACGTGCAGTATCTCCGTTGATGGTTGCCAGAGGTAGCGGACATATTTTCAATATTTCATCAATTGCCGGATCCGATACCTATGAATACGGTAATGTATATTGTGCTTCCAAAAGTGCTGTTAACTCCCTCTCAAAGGCTATGAGAATAGATCTTCTGAAACATAATATCAAAGTTACAAATATAGCCCCGGGACTGGCAGAAACGGAGTTTTCCCTGGTCCGGTTCAAAGGTGATAAGGAGAGGGCAAAGTCGGTATATAAAGGAGTCGATCCATTGACTGCCGAAGATATTGCGGATGTAATATATTACTGTGCAACACTCCCTGCACATGTTTGTATCAATGATCTGTCAATCACGCCGACACAGCAGGCGGCGGTCAATCAGGTGGCGAGGAGGCAGGAGTGAGCGGGGTGCGGTGTGCGGTGTGCGGCGAGATGTGAGCGGTGAGAGATGAGCGGTGAGAGATGAGAGGTGAGAGAGTGAGAGATGAGATGAGAGGTGAGCGGTGTCCGGCATGCGGCGTGCGGCGAGAGA
>CAYQZL010000181.1:0-8461 GCA_964421975.1 uncultured Rikenellaceae bacterium | reverse complement strand
TCCCCTCATCTCCTCATCCCCTCATCTCCTCATCCCCTCATCTCCTCATCCCCTCCTCCAACTCCCAACTCCCAACTCTTAACTCTTAACTCCCAACTCTATGCACTTTAGGCACTTTAGGCACTTTAGGCACTTTAGGCACTTCCCCCTACTCCCACTCAATCGTCGCAGGCGGTTTTGAACTGATGTCATACACCACCCTGTTTATTCCTTTAACTTTATTAATAATCTCGTTAGATACGGCTCCCAGGAAATTGTAAGGCAGATGTGACCAGTCGGCGGTCATTCCGTCTGTCGAATTTACAGCCCTGAGGACAATTGTATTTTCATATGTTCTCTCATCGCCCATCACTCCAACCGACTGAACCGGCAGAAGAGTTGCACCAGCCTGCCATACTTTGTCATAAAGATCATTATTTTTCAGTCCCTCAATGAAAATATCATCAGCTTCCCGCAGAATACGAAGCTTTTCAGGAGTTACTTCTCCGAGTATACGGATAGCAAGTCCGGGACCCGGGAAAGGGTGACGTCTGAGTATGAAATCGGGTAATCCGAGCACCTGTCCCACTTTCCTGACTTCATCCTTAAAAAGAAGGCGTAATGGTTCAACAACTTTCAGGTTCATCTTATCCGGCAGACCGCCGACATTATGATGAGATTTAATGGTTGCCGAAGGGCCGTTAACCGACATCGATTCGATAACATCGGGATAAATGGTTCCCTGTCCGAGCCATCTGACATCCCTGACCTTATGTGCTTCCTCCTCAAACACCTCAATGAAGGTTTTCCCGATTGCTTTTCTTTTATGTTCAGGATCCGTTTTACCTTTTAAGCTGTCAAGAAATCTTTTTCCGGCATCGACACCCTTAACATTCAGGCCAAGTCCGAGATAGGATTCCATCACTTTACTGTACTCATTTTTCCTCAGCAGTCCGTTATCGACGAATATACAAATGAGATTATCACCGGCAGCCTTATTCAGAAGGGATGCTGCTACTGATGAATCGACTCCTCCTGACAATCCCAGTATTATCCTGTCGTTACCGAGTTGCTGTTTAAGTGATTCTATAGCTGATCCGGCAAAGGAATCGGGTGTCCAGTCGCATTTTATTCCACAGATATCGACAACAAAGTTATTCAGTATCCGGGTTCCTTCAACCGTATGATATACTTCGGGATGAAATTGAATTCCCCAGGTTTTTTCTCCGGAAATACGGAATGCACCGGCTTTTACATCGTTTGTGGATCCTGTTATAATATATCCTTCAGGCATCCCTGCAATTGTATCGCCGTGCGACATCCATACCTGAGTTCCCGGAGTAATATTTCTTAACAGGGAATCGTTTGGATCAGTATTGATAAGATTTGCTCTTCCGTATTCACGGGCAACAGAGGGCAATACTTCACCCCCGTAACCATGTACCAGATATTGTGCTCCGTAGCAGATTCCAAGAAGTGGTATAATCCCCTTTATCCTCTGCAGATCCGGTACCGGAGCAAAGGTATCACGAACGGAGAAAGGACTTCCTGAAAGGATCACTCCTTTTACAGTCTCATCCGGAGCGGGGAAACTGTTAAAAGGGAAAATCTCACAATAAGCATTCAGCTCCCTTATTCTTCTGGCAATGAGCTGAGTATATTGAGAGCCGAAATCCAGTATCAATATTTTCTCCTGCAAGCTGTTCAATGTTTTTTAAGGAAGACGACAAAGATAGAAATTCTTTCTTTACGGAACATTAATATTTCCGACATCGTACGTTGTTCCGTCAACGGCTGCTATTGTCCTCCGAAATATCGTTCCGGCTTCGTCCACTAGTTGTGATACATCCTTGTGTCTTGCCGAAAAATGTCCTATAATAAGTGACCCTGCTCCTGCTTCGGATGCAGTCCGGGCAGCATCAGTGCTGGTAGAATGTCCGGTTGTCCTGGCCAGTTCTTTCAGGCCAGCCTCAAATGTTGCCTCATGATAAAGCAGATCAACTCCCCGAACATAAGAAGCAAGTTTTTTAAAATACATTGTATCACTGCAATAAGCATAGGAAAGAGAAGGCGGACCCGGAACCGTAATATCTTTGTTTGGTATGATCTCTCCGCTTTCAGTAACAAAATCTTCACCTTTTTTTATTGCAGGGATCCTTACAACAGGGATATTATATTTTTCAATTGATTCCCTGATAATGTTTCTGTCTGCTTCTTTTTCCCTGAAAAGGAATCCATAGGAAATTATCCTGTGTCTCAGAGGGAAGGTAGTGACAGTAATATATTTATCCTCATGGATGATTAACGGACCTGTGTTGTTCAGAGGTATGAATTCAATATTAAATCCGAGGTTTATATCGAAATCCCTTAGATGTGAAAAAAGAATTTCACTGTACTTTTCCGGTGCATACAAATAGATTGGGGAAGTTCTGCCTATCAGGTTAAATGTGGAAAGAAGGCCATAAAGTCCGAAAACATGATCGCCGTGAATATGGCTGATAAAAATATGGTTTATTTTTCCGAAGCGGATTTTATTTCTCCGCAGTTGCATCTGTGTTCCTTCACCGCAGTCTATCAAATACAACCGCTCATGTACATTGAGCACATGAGCGGAGGGATATCTTTCTGAAGTTGGCAGTGCAGAACTACTGCCAAGTATTGTTAATTTCATCGGCATTCTGCACTCCTGACAACCTCAGGAAATCATTTTTTCAGCATCAGCGACCGTTCCGGTTATAGTCAGGACAGTATCAAGCTGAGAAATAGTAATAAGTCTTTCAACAGCTTCATTAAGTCCGCAGAGCACAAAAGTACCCCCGGCATTCTTGCAAAGTCTGTTTGCCACAAGAATGGCACTCAGACCTGAAGAGTCGCAGTATTGACATTTTTCCAGGTCAAGGATGATATTTTTTTCTCCCTTGCCAGAAACCAGCACAAGTTCAGACTTCAATGCGGGAGCAATGTGAGTATCAAGCTTTTCCGACTGAATTTGAATTAATGTACTGTTATTACGGCTTTCAATGTTGAAATCCATGATTGTATTGTTTTGTTGGCTGCAAAAATAACAATTATTTCTATTTTTTGGAAGCTTTATTTTCTTTTTCTTCCATTTCTTCCTTCAGGGCTGCCAGTTGTGTAATATCTCCAAGAGTTGTTTTTTCGATACCCGATTTGGCTTTCCTTGTTGATTTCTTTGGTGTATCAGATTCCGCTTTTTTAGAAGGTGCTTCAGCTGCTTTCTTTTCATCTTCATAAATCCTGCTGTGAGATACAATGATCTTCTTGGCTGATTTATTGAATTCAATGACCTTGAAATTCAGTCTCTCATCAACTTTAGCCATAGTTCCGTCTTCCTTTACCAGGTGTTTCGGAGTAGCAAATCCTTCAACTCCATAAGGAAGAGCGACAATTGCACCTTTATCAAAAACTTCCATCACTGTACCTTCGTGAATTGAATCCACCGTGAAGAGACCTTCGAAGACATCCCACGGATTTTCTTCAAGTTGCTTATGGCCCAGACTGAGCCTCCTGTTTTCCTTATCAATTTCGAGGACAATGACTTCAATTTCAGCATCAATTGAGGTAAACTCGGCCGGATGTTTGATCTTCTTTGTCCAGCTCAGATCAGAAATATGGATCAGTCCGTCAACACCTTCTTCAATCTCAACAAATACTCCGAAGTTGGTGAAATTCCTGACTTTTGCCACATGTCTCGAACCAACTGTATATTTCTCCTCTATATTCTGCCATGGATCCGGTTTCAGCTGTTTGATACCCAGCGACATTTTCCTTTCTGTCCTGTCGAGTGTCAGAATCACGGCTTCAACTTCGTCTCCAACTTTCATGAACTCCTGTGCACTGCGCAGATGCTGTGACCATGACATTTCTGAAACGTGAATGAGACCTTCCACACCGGGTGCTATTTCTACAAACGCACCGTAATCAGCCATAACAACAACCTTACCTTTGACTTTATCTCCAACCTTGAGATCAGGATCAACTGAATCCCACGGATGCGGTGTAAGCTGTTTCAGACCAAGTGCGATCCTCTTCTTGTCATCATCAAAATCAAGAATAACGACATTGAGTTTCTGGTCGAGTTGTACGATCTCTTCAGGATGATTGACCCTGCCCCACGAAAGATCTGTAATATGAATAAGTCCGTCAACACCACCAAGATCTATAAATACACCATATGATGTGATATTTTTAACGGTTCCTTCAAGTACCTGTCCTTTTTCAAGACGGGCAATAATTTCCTTCTTCTGCTGTTCAAGTTCAGCTTCAATAAGGGCTTTATGGGATACAACGACATTCTTGAACTCCTGGTTGATCTTTACAACCTTGAATTCCATTGTTTTCCCTACATATATATCATAATCCCTGATCGGTTTTACATCAATCTGCGAACCCGGAAGGAATGCTTCGATACCGAATACATCTACAATCATTCCGCCTTTGGTACGGCATTTAATGTAACCTGTAATGATTTCATCTTTTTCAAGAGAAGCATTTACCCTGTCCCATGAATTTATTGCACGGGCTTTTTTATGTGATAGTAACAGCTGTCCCTTTTTGTCTTCCTGGCTTTCAACATATACTTCCACCTGATCGCCAATCTTCAGGTTGGGATTGTAACGGAATTCATTAAGACTTACAACACCTTCAGATTTATATCCTATGTTGATCACCACTTCCCTTGAAGTCATCTGTATGACTGTACCGGTAACAACTTCATCAACCGCAACAGTTGAAAGTGTTTCATCATACATTGCTTCATACTCTCTGTGCTTCGGGGAATTTCTCAATTCCTCATTCTCAAAACTTTCCCAGTCAAAATCTTCGTTTGTGGGTTTTCCGGCAGTTATTTCTGCAATTTCCGGAACAATTACATCTTCCGGGATCAGATCACCGGTTGCAGATTTTATTTTCCTTGCGGCAATCACTTTTTCAGCTTCACCATTCTCTTCATCCTGAGCGGTATCAGCTACTGAACTCTTTTCAACCTGAACTTCCTTAAGATCTTCATTTGAATCTTCGTCTGATTCTGATAGGTCTTCAGGCATAATATCTTCCTCAAGTGCCTCCTCAATAAGTTTATCTTTGGCTTCCTTGACCTTAAGCTTCTTAACAGGTTTTACAGCATCGTTGTCGGTTACGTCTTCTTTCCTCGGGGTTTTCTTTTTGTTATCTGTCATAATGCGTTAATAAAATTACTAATAATTAATAAGTTAGACATTATTTTGAGAAAAATTGGTGTGCAAAGATAGGATATTTATTTAATTATTTTAACGAAATGTGCGTATTTTATAATGTGATGAATGAAAGCTGCTCAACATACTTAAAAGTCACTTCCGGTAATGCATCATGAAAGGCCGGTGGAAAGACACTTTAAAAGTGAAGCCGTAAACAGAAATGTTTCTAATCTCACAGCTTCTATTATCTTTGCATATCTTGAAATCAATTATCAATTAATCAGGTTGAATGAAGATAAGTGTAGTTGGAACAGGATATGTCGGGCTGGTCACCGGTACCTGTTTTGCTGAGAGTGGCGTTACAGTAACATGTATCGACAGTGACAGTAATAAGATCAGGGGACTTCAGAACGGTTCCATACCAATCTATGAACCCGGTCTTGAAACAATGATTACCAGGAATGTTGAAAAGAAGAGGTTATTCTTCTCTTCCTCAGTTGCTGAAGGCATAGAAGACTCTGAAGTGATCTTCATTGCTGTCGGAACACCTCCCGGGGAAGATGGAAGTGCAGATCTGAAACATGTCCTGGAAGTTGCCAGTGAAATCGGCAATTCATTAAAAGATTATGCTGTGATAGTTACTAAAAGTACTGTTCCTGTAGGTACTTCAGAAAAAATAAGGACTGCTATCGGGGAACAGCTGGCAAAAAGGCATTCCTCCATACGCTTCGATATGGCATCCAATCCTGAATTTCTCAAAGAGGGTGCTGCCGTTGAGGATTTTCTTAAACCGGAAAGAATAGTGATTGGTGTTGACAATCCTGAAACAGGGGAGATAATGAAACGACTATATATGCCATTTGTGCTTAATAATCACCCTATTATCTTCATGGACATTCCTTCCGCCGAGATCACAAAATATGCAGCCAATGCCATGCTGGCAACCAGGATAAGCTTTATCAACGAGATAGCTAATCTTTGTGACCTCCTGGGCGCTGATATCAATTATGTGAGAAGAGGAATAGGCAGCGATTCAAGAATTGGAAATAAATTCCTTTATCCCGGAACAGGTTATGGAGGTTCTTGCTTCCCGAAAGATGTAAAAGCAATTATCAAAACGGCAGAAGACCTGGGATACGAACTGAATGTGATCAAAGCTGTCGAAAAAGCCAATGAATTCCAGAAAAATATCATCCTCAATAAGATGAAGAGTCACTTTAATGGCAAACTGGAAAAGAGGACAATAGGTATCTGGGGATTATCATTCAAGCCTAAAACAGATGACATCCGTGAATCTTCATCAATATACCTTATCAGAAAGTTGCTTAAAGAGGGAGTCAGCGTTAAAGCATATGATCCGGCAGCAATGAATGAGGCAAAGAAAATTCTCGGAGAATCAATACTATTCAGCAGCGATCCATATGAAGCTCTCGAAAAAGCAGATGCAATGGTCCTGATGACTGAATGGTCGGAGTTCCACCTGCCCGATTTTAAAAGAATGGCTGAAATAATGAGCGGAAGGGTTATTTTCGACGGTAGAAATATTTATGATCCGCAGGTAATTATGAATATGGGATTTAAATATTACGGAATAGGGAGAAGGTAGAGGTTGAGGTTGAGGTTGAGGTTGAGGTTGAGGAGCGAGGAGTGAGGAGTGAGTGAGGTGAGGGGGAGATGAGGGGGAGATGAGGGGATGAGGGGATGAGGGGACAAAGGGATGAGGGGACAAAGGGACTCCGTGAAAACTCCATGTAAATCCGTGGTGAAAAATATATAAAAATATAACATATGAAAGGAATTATTCTGGCCGGTGGATCGGGAACAAGGTTATATCCGATAACGAGTGCCATATCGAAACAGCTGCTGCCTGTTTATGACAAACCGATGATCTATTATCCGCTCTCAGTGCTGATGCTTGCAGGTATTCGTGAAATCCTTATCATCTCCACGCCACGCGATCTGCCTTCTTTCAGGGAACTTCTGGGTGACGGAAGATCTGTAGGTCTTGAATTCAGCTATATCGAACAACCATCTCCTGACGGACTGGCTCAGGCTTTCATACTTGGAGATGAATTTATCGGAAACGACACCGTCTGTATGATACTTGGGGATAATATATTTTACGGACACGGATTCGGAGATGTACTTCTGAATACAGCAAAGCTTAACAAGGGAGCATGTGTCTTCGGATACTATGTCACTGATCCCGAACGTTACGGGGTAGTAGAATTTGACAGTAAAGGAAAAGCTGTGACAATAGAAGAAAAGCCTTCAAATCCCAAGTCAAATTATGCAGTTACGGGTTTGTATTTTTATGACAATACGGTTGTAAGCAAAGCCAGATCCCTCAAACCCTCGGCCAGAGGAGAGCTGGAAATAACCGATCTCAACAGGAAATACCTCGAGGAAGGGACTCTTACAGTCAGGTTAATGGGTCGTGGAATGGCCTGGCTTGATACAGGAACATGTGAGAGCCTGCTGCAGGCTTCAAATTTCATTGCAACGCTCGAACAGCGTCAGAGCCTGAAGGCTTCCTGTATAGAGGAAATAGCTTATAAAAGAGGATTTATTGATAAAAACCAGCTTATTGCCCTGGCCGAACCAATTAAAAAAAGCCAGTACGGAAAATATCTGCTAAGAATCGCTTCGGAAGAAATCGGCGAATTTGACAGATTAAAATAAACACTTTGCGTTAAATGGAAATTATTAATACCGGATTCAAGGAGCTTTTAGTTATCAGACCAAAAGTCTTTTCAGATCAAAGAGGTTATTTCTTTGAAAGTTTCAACCAGGATACATATAGAAATGCAGGAATAAATTTCACACCGGTACAGGACAATGAATCAAGATCTTCCTTAGGGGTCATAAGGGGACTTCATTATCAGCTAAAACCTCATGATCAGGCTAAGCTGATAAGGGTTATCGAAGGAAAGATCTTTGATGTAGCTCTGGATCTGCGGAGAGATTCACCCACCTACGGGAAATGGTTTGGGATTGAACTTGACTCTGAAGGTAAAACACAACTTTTTATCCCGAGGGGATTTGCCCATGGATTCTCAGTACTGAGCAATGAAGCAATAATACTTTACAAAACTGATAATCTCTATAACCGTGCTTCAGAAAGAGGTATTGCACTCGATGATCCCGACCTGAATATTAACTGGCATACAGGGAATATTAACCCGGTTGTAAGTGAAAAGGATACGAAAAATCCTCCTTTGAAGGAAGCTGAGAATAATTTTAGATCGGAAGAGCACACGTCTGAACTCCAGTCACCGCTCATTATC
>CAYQZL010000180.1:5731-8462 GCA_964421975.1 uncultured Rikenellaceae bacterium | reverse complement strand
TTTTTTTTTTTTTGTATTTTAAATTTTGTGGTTTAATATTTTTTGTTAATGGAAAACATATTCGAATGAAAAATATCTTTAAAGCTCTCTTTCTGATAATTCTTCCATTGAGCCTGGAAGCTCAGTTAACCCCTGTTACGAACCAGTACATCTTAAACCCGATGACAATCAACCCTGCATTTGCCGGTAACCGCGGGGCATTAAATATTGCTACGTTTTACCGCAGGCAATGGATCGGGATCACAGGTGCTCCACAGACAATGACACTGGCTGTCGATGCTCCCTTCCTTGATTCCAAGCTCGGCATCGGAATGACGATAATCAATGATAAGATCGGCGTTACCAAAGAGACAAAGTTCATGACCTCGTATGCTTATAAGATCAGCATGGGAGAGGGGATACTCTCTCTTGGTCTGGGTGCCGGATTAATGACCACAAATACCGCCTGGTCGGACCTTACTGTGATCGATCCGGGTGATGATTACTATCTTATTGACTCACGTGTTTTTGTAGTTCCCGATTTCACTTTCGGGACATACTATTCGAATCAGAATTTCTTTATAGGATTATCAATTCCTAAGCTTCTTGGATATGATTTCAACTTCAATAAAAACAGATATTCTCTTACCTTTAATCCGGGTGATTATAATTATATGCTGAATACAGGTCACCTCTTAAACATTTCCGCCAGGGTAAAATTATTACCATCGGTTCTTGTCACCTGGACACCGGAAGCAAAACTCCTTTATGATATAAATGCACATCTGAGCATAATTGACCGTATGTGGCTCGGAACAACTTACCGTAACAACCGTTCCGTTGCCGGATTATTCCAGTTCTCTGTTAATGAACAGCTTAAAATAGGTTATACTTATGACTTTGACATTGGCAAACTCGGCCGCTACTCCAATGGTTCGCATGAGGTAATGCTCAGGTACCAGTTTACGTTTAAGGTGGATGCGGTGAATCCGATGATTTTTTAGTTGGCAGTTGGCAGTTGGCAGTTGGCAGTTGGCAAGGTAGAAATTGGGAATTGGTATTTATTAGAATATGAAAGGTAGTTTCAGAGAATTGGTTGTATACCAGAAAGCGTTTGCCCTGGCAATGAAGATATTTGAAATTACTAAAGATTTTCCGCCGGCCGAAAAATATGAATTAACAGATCAGATCAGAAGATCCTCACGCGCTGTATGCAGAGCTATTGGCGAGGGATACAGAAAACGTCAATATCCCAAACATTTCTCGAGTAAGATCAGTGATGCCGATATGGAAAATACTGAAACCCAGGTTTCTCTTGATTTTGCAGAAACATGTAAATATATCTCCCATGAACTCTATCTTGAACTTATTAATGATTCTGAAGAAGTTGGAAGAATGTTGAATCATATGGTCGAAAATCCTGAAAAGTATCTTCCCCGGCACTGAATTCACGATAATCACCCTTGCCAACTGCCTACTGCCAACTGCCAACTCACAGCAGACCACAACTGCCAACTGCCAACTAACTCCCTGCCAACAGCCAACTGCCAACTACCCCGACACAACTACTGATAATAAAATATACTGCTTAAACAAAATCATGAACCAAAAACAACGACTCCTTCTTTTCCTTCTGGCAATCTCACTGCAACTAATATCGGCAGCCCAGACTGAGACCTATACCATCACCAAAACCCCCTTCTCCTCCGACTTCTACGATGAGTTTGCTCCGGTATACCACGATAACGGTCTGGTTTTCTGTACTGACAGAAACTCCGGCGTGACTGATTATTCAACTTCTCATAATGCTAAATTTATCAAAATCTTCTATATTGATACTTCAGGTATGAAAAGCCGGCCCGGATTGTTGTCGAAGTATCTTAGGACCAGGCTTAATGATGGTCCGGCAACTTTTAATTCTACAGGTGATACGGTTTATTTTTCAAATAATCTTATAACTCAGGGTAATCTGAGAAAAATATCTGCATCGCGGAATAAGCTGGGTATTTTTTATGCAGTCAAAGAGGGTAAAAAATGGACAAAGATCAGGGAAATGAGGTTCAATAATGAATGGTATAATATATCAACACCTTGTCTTTCACCAAACGGCAACAGAATATATTTTTCTTCTGATAAACCTGACGGGTTCGGGGGAACAGACCTGTATTACAGTGAGAGAAAGGGAGAATACTGGGGTGATCCTGTAAATCTGGGACCAGTAATCAATTCTGCCGGGAATGAATCATATCCGTTCATTAATTCCGGTGGAGAGCTCTTCTTTGCATCAGACGGACATCCCGGTCTGGGGGGGAAAGATATTTTCTATTCACGTATGAAGGATGGCAGATGGCTTGCTCCCGTTCGTCTCGATCCTCCCGTAAACTCACAATATGATGATTTTGCTTTGATCACTGATCCATTGGGAAATTCAGGTTACTTTTCGTCAAACAGGGACAACTCCATAGATATTTATCGTTTCAGTTCTGTGTATCCTCAGATATTTTATGCTGAACTGCAAAAAGACAATCAGTATTGCTTCCGGTTTACAGATACCGGTGCCATAGAAATAGATACCCTCAGCCTGAGGTATATCTGGAATTTTGGTGATAACAGGAATGAATCCGGGCAGGGTGCAGGTTATTGTTTCCCTGGACCAGGACAGTATAATGTTAAACTGGATATAGTTGATAAGGCGACAGGTAGTCTTTTTTTTACAAAACTACAGATCGGAAGAGCACACGTCTGAACTCCA
>CAYQZL010000180.1:0-5721 GCA_964421975.1 uncultured Rikenellaceae bacterium | reverse complement strand
TGCTTGATCTTGATCTGAAGGATATTGAACAACCTTATATAAATTCTCCGGATGCAGCTCTGTCAGGAGCATCTGTCGATTTTGATGGTCTTAAATCCTATATGCCCGGATATGAAGTCGAAGGTTACTCATGGGATTTTGGTGACGGATCCAGAGCTCAGGGAGAAAGTGTTAAACATACATACAATAAACCGGGAGTATATACAGTGAGAATGGGGATGAAACTCAGGTCTTTATCGAAAGGCAGCATACATAATGAAGGTATCTCAAAAAGAATATCCGTTTTTGGAAATCAGGACGAACGTGATGCCTGGCTGACCAGGAAAATATCCGACAGATCGGGATATTCAGATTTCAGGAAAAATGTCAATTTGCAGGTTAAGACTCTTTATTCGGCTGAAAATGAGGCTAAGAAAGATATAATATACCGCATTGATCTCTTATCTTCAAAAGATCGCGTTGGTCTGAACAAGAGTATTTTTAAAAGTCTCCCCGCAAAGTATACAGTCACTGAAGAGGAAGATCAGGCTGCAGGTCTGTGGCATTATTTTATCGCTGATGAGAATTTAAGTCTGATGTCGGCTTATCCGGCCTGGTCGGAAATCAGGGCATCCGGTTTCAGAGATGCACAGGTTAGAATTAATGTAATTACCGATCCCATCCGAAAAGAACTTATTGCGCTTCTGAAGAATTACGGTATCTCGGACGAATTTTATTTTGATAATTATAACCGGCTCAGGGCGAATGCATATCTGATGCTTGATCAGATAGTAATACTTATGAATCGTAATCAGGGACTCAGGCTTGAAATAGGTGTCCATACGGATAACAGCGGATCTTCAGCAAATAGTCTCAGAGTTTCACAGACACGGGCACAGGTCATGGTTAATTATTTAATAAACAGAGGTATAAATGCTGCAAGGCTCTCTGCAAAGGGTTATGGTGCGACAAAACCAATAGCTTCCAATGCCAGTTTAGATGGAAGGAAGACAAACAGGAGAATTGAACTGCGGATTATAAACTAAAATCATAATTCCTGAATTGAACTTAATCTTAAAAGGAATTTTGAATCTTGAATTTTGAATCTTGAATTTCTATCCCTTTATAACTATTAGTTTCTGAGTATGGGCTATTAATCCCGACTGAACAATTTTGGCAATATAGATCCCGGGTTTCAGTGCAACTGCAAACTGGAAATAGTCCACCCCCGGATCCAGGATTTCTTCCATACAAAGAGCTCCTGATGAATTATAGATCATTAAAGCCTGTGATGTCGAAGAGGGTTCAGAGATGAGGACTTTAATAAGCCGGCTTACGGGATTTGGATAAAGTTCTATGAGACCTGAATTGTAATATGATTTCGAATCATTTTCATTATCCGAACCGAATATTTTTAATCCGGAAATATTATTCCATCCGTCAATTGAGTTCCCGTTACAAACCAGTTTTATATAAGAATACCATCTACTGTTTTCAATATCCGGGAAATTAAAGATCTGCCAGTTACCTGAGAAATCACAGGAAACATTTTTCAGAGACACCGGCTCCCATATAATATTGTCTTTGGAAGCATAGATATCGAAATACGATTCGTACTTCTGTTCCGTCAAAAAAGCCACCTGCAGGTGGCTTATTTTGCATGGTACCGGCAGGTTTACCATCAGCCACTGGTCTGTTCCTTCGGCAGACCACCTTGTTAACGGATTGGCATCTGCTGCATTTTCTGCATAATATGACTGGAAATAGTTACTGCAGGATACTCCGCAGATATTTAAAATGCTAATCTCAGGTTTATACGGCAACAGGTTTATTTCAATTGTTTTATCAACTGTTACAATTCCGTCATCTGCAGTCAGTGTAAATATGGCAGACTCCTGGATCTTAACGACAGGAGCCAGAAACCTGATTTTTGAACCGTTTGTTCCCGATACCGGAATGGAAGCTGGTACCTTCCAGGTGTAAGTAATACTATCATTATCCGGGTCGGTAGTTCCTGATGCATCTATCTCGTAAACAAAACCTGAAAAGAAATATGGCTCATAAATAATACTAATTACCGGAGGTCTGTTGGATATGACCGGATCAATAATATTATTCTTTACAATTTGTTCGGGTATGCTTTCAGCAAATGAACCTTTGGCAGACTGTAATTTATTGGTTTCGGGTTGTGTATAGGAAAAAGTGATATTATCACCAAATTTCACCGGATTATCCAATATAAGTGTGATTTTGTTATCAGAGATCAGAACATCTTTTACTTTACATATAATTCCGTTTACTTTGACTGTAAATGCATCTGGTGCAGTTGAAGTTGTCCCCAGAGTTACATTGAAGCTGATTTCGATCCTGTCAGGTGCTGAATCCTGGATCACAGAGCTTTTATAAGCCGGAGGAACGGGGACTTCAGGCTCGGGATCGACCATGAGAATAACAGAAGTATAGGGTTCCAGGGTGACACTATTGTAATATTTATCTCCCTTTACATCTATCATTGGCCGGGCTAAGATGATTGTTTTTGCTGATTTGGTAGCATTATAATAAAAATCTATATCAGCGGTATCTTTTAAAGTTATTGGAGAAATGTTTGAGTTTACATCATGATAATATTTGGTCTGCAATTCTGTAAGTGATCTTAGGGTGACGTTTCCACTTACACCGATAAGAATGGGTTTTAAGTTATCCAGTGGTCTTGCGTAATAGTTATAATCAAATGATCCAAAAAGATCAAAGTCGTCCTTTGTTGAATATAGTGATAGAAGTGTAAAAGAAGGAAGTGCGGCAAAAAGAATATTGGAATTCATTGTGATATTCCTGGGAGGACTGCCCAATTCTCCTAATTCCTGCATCCTGATACCGGGAGAGCAGTTAAATGTTGTATTATTTTTTAAAATAACATTTTGACTGCCACTGATAAGTATTCCCCCCATATTACTGACATTAGCCACTGTATTGGATGATATTTCAACTCCACCAAGTGTATAATAATCCAGATATATTCCAGCCGTCCAGGAAATACTTAACGATGGTTTTCCTCCGGAAGATCCAAGGCCATTAATTACTAAATTGTTTAAAATCTTTAAATTGGAATAAGTAGATGCTCCTCCGTATTGAATTCCTCCTCCATCCTCTTTAATCACGTTAAAATTGTCTATAAAATTGTATCTTACAATAACATTATTACCTGAGAAATGGATTCCGCTGAAACCGCTGTTAATTATTTTATTGTATTCGACAATAGCATTATTATTTCCTCTCAGGTATAAGCCTTTTCCGCTTGCCCATAATCCTTGTCCCAGACCAGGGAAAAGACCTATATTTGACAACTCATTATTACCAATATAAGTATTTTCACACTTGTCGGTGATACAAATCGCATTATCATTACAGAAATCTATCAGACAATTCTTTACCATTAAATTTTGGGATCCCCAGAAATAGATTCCGCTGTATCCGCATGAATTAATATCACAATTATCTATTATATTATTATGATTATAACCCATACCATTTATTGCTGTATTATTAGCTCCATAAAACGCAATATTATTAATATTACAATTGGTGGTACCTGAATTAAAAGAGATCAAATAATTCAGTGTGGTTACATTGATAAGTTGATAATCAGGAGTTTCAGATCCAAAATACATGTAAAAAACTGATGTTTTTGAATCATAATACCATTCTCCAAATTGATCCAGAGTCCTCTTATCATTCTGGATGAAATAACCCCATCCAACACCTAACGGATATGAAGTATTACCACCGGAAAATGTAAGTGTATTTCCGGAATGATTTGTTATATTGTATCTGCTTATCCTGTTACGGGTACTGTTTCTGATTACTAATTCCACTCCGGTCCAGTTTATTTCTGTTGAATTCAATTCGGAATCTGTAATCGATGACACATCGTTAAAAGTATCTATTGATGCCCATGTCTGTTGTTTTGGCCATACCTCACTGTTTGGCCACCGGCCCATAGCATATTGTTTTCCGTTAATCGTAACCATTTCAGGAGGTGATTCACATTTTACAGGAGCAGAATAAATTCCATCTCCTTCGTTTGTCCACATAGAAACAGTGGTAAATCCGGTTATAACAGGCTTCCCTCCTGTACCATACGAGCCAATAATTATTGGATTACCTTCTACCCCTGATCTGGAAAGATTAAGTGTACCATAAAAAACATCAGCACATTTAAATAATATCCTGTCTCCGGCTTTTAAGCTGCTGAAAACAGAATTTACTTTTCCTATTGTCTTCCACGGGGTTGAAGCAGTTAGTCCATTGTTTTTTATGTCATCACCCGAAGAGCTGATGTAATAATCTGTCGCAGTTATTGCTCCGGTGAAGTTCAGAAAAATATAAAAAATAATTACCCTTTTTAGCACGAGGTTATTTGATAAATGCATAAAAAATATTGACGAAACACAATATTTTTACGGTGAATGTGTATTTTTGTTACAGAACCACGTAAAAAGGGAATAATTAATACAGTCATAATTTTTTTAATCAGCAGATTATTAACAGATCTGAAAAATCTATTCTATGTGCGGTTTTATTGGTCTTTTTAATAAGAATGGCAGGCAGGCTGACAGTATTCTCCTTGAGAATATGGCTTCAGTAATAAATTACAGAGGACCTGATGAAGAAGGGATCTTTATTGACGGTCCTTTGGGTTTTTACCATAAACGACTTTCTATAATTGACTTGTCATCCGGCAGACAACCAATGACATATCTGGATTGTACAATAGTCTACAATGGAGAGATATATAACTATATCGAGCTGAAGGAGGAAATGAAAAACAGGGGACACAGGTTCAAAACCACATCCGATACTGAGGTGATACTTCATATGTATAAAGAGTATGGTGATGGTTTTATAAATGATCTCAACGGTATGTTTGCTTTTGTAATTTATGACAGGCAAAACAAGAGGTTACTGATAGCAAGAGACCATTTTGGGATCAAGCCTCTTTACTGGTTTGAGGATAAAAAGCAATTTGTATTTGGCAGTGAGATCAAAGCAATACTTAATCATACTGAGATCAAAGCTATCCCCGACAAAGTCAATCTGTATGAGTATCTTACTTTTCAGTTCATCCTTGGAGAAGGGACAATGTTTAAAAATGTGCATAAGGTCCTTCCGGGTCATTATATGACATACGATCTGGATACCGGCAGAATTAAAAGGATTAAATACTGGGAACCTGATTTTAAGATTGACAGGTTCCATACGGAAGAATATTATATAGTAAGGCTGGGAGAGATACTTGATCAGACCATATCACAGCAGCTGAGGAGTGATGTCCCTGTCGGATCATATCTTAGCGGCGGACTGGATTCTTCATTTGTGACAATCTTATCAGCATCAAAATACGGCAGCCAGTTTAAATCATTTACGGGTGCATTTGATGAAGGACCGGAATTCAATGAGCTTGAATATGCGAGGGAAGCAGCCAGAGTAGCAAATTCGCTTCTTTATGAAATTGTTCCTACAGAAAAGCAATTTATTGATCTGCTTCCCAGGCTGATATGGCACCTTGATGAACCTGTTGCCGGACCTGGGGTATTCCCGCAATATATTGTTTCAAAGCTGGCATCGGAACATGTAAAGGTTGTGCTCGGAGGGCAGGGAGGAGATGAGATATTCGGCGGATATGCCAGATACCTCGTTGCTTACCTCGAACAAGCTATCAAGGGAGCTATTTTCGAAAACAAC
>CAYQZL010000179.1:0-8520 GCA_964421975.1 uncultured Rikenellaceae bacterium | reverse complement strand
AAAATTGTCAAAGGTGGCAGGAACGAATTTTACAAAGGCAGTATTGCCAGGGATATAGCAGCTTTTATGAAAAAGCAGGGAGGTTTTCTTACCTATGATGATATGTCGCGGCATCATTCAGAATGGGTGGAACCTGTAAGTACAATATACAGGGGTTATGAAGTCTGGGAACTTCCGCCAAACGGACAGGGTATAGCGGCACTACAGATGCTGAACATCCTTGAAGGCTATAATATAACCGATATGGGATTCGGATCTGTACCGTATATACATCATTTCACGGAAGCAAAAAAGCTTGCATTCGAAGACCGGTCAAAATATTATGCGGATCCGCTTTTCAGCGACATTCCCGTGGAACAGCTGATCTCAAAAAAATATGCTGCCGAAAGGCGTAAGCTCATAAATCCTGAGAGGGCTGCAAGGGTATATGATGCCGGCCTGAATGAATCCGGCAATACGATATACCTTACTGTGGCTGACCGTTACGGAAATATGGTCTCACTGATACAAAGCAATTACAGGGGTATGGGATCGGGTATGTGTCCGACCGGCCTGGGTTTTGTTCTTCAGGACAGGGGTGAAATGTTCAGCCTTGCAGAAGGTCATCCGAATGTATATGCTCCGGGTAAAAGACCTTTCCATACCATTATTCCTGCCTTTATTACACGTAACGGCAAACCATGGATCAGTTTTGGAGTCATGGGTGGCGATATGCAGCCTCAGGGTCATGTTCAGATTGTCGTAAACCTTATAGATTTTAAAATGAACCTGCAGGAAGCAGGCGATGCACCCAGGATCTATCACACAGGCTCATCTGAACCCACCGGTCAGCAAATGACTGACGGAGGTATCCTGATGCTGGAAAGCGGTTTAAGGACAGAAGTTATACAGAAACTTCTCTCAATGGGTCATAAGATCCAGTGGAACCTTGGTGGTTACGGAGGTTATCAGGCAATCATGTGGGACGAGAAGAATAAAGTCTATTACGGGGCATCCGAGTCAAGAAAAGACGGACAGGCGGCGGGGTATTAAGAGGTTGAGGTTGAGGAGTGAGAGGCAAAGGGCGGAGAGCGAAGGGCGGAGAGCGAAGGGCGAAGAGCGAAGAGCGAAGGACAAAGGGCAGGGAGCGATGAGAGGTGAGAGGCTTTGCAAGCCGTAGCTTCAGCGAAGGCTTGTGAGAGGTGAGTTATTGAGGAGTGAGGAGTGAGGAGTGAGGAGAAGTGAGGAGTGAGTGAGTGAGGAGACAGTGAAGATTTTTATATACCGAGCAAATCCATGATTCCGTTTATGAAGGTAAGCGGATGGGCGGGATTACCGGGAACATAAAGGTCAATATGATTTTGTTCGATGAAGTCTCTTTTTAAAGCCGGGGAATCTGTAAACATACCTCCGCTTATAGCATCAGTACCTGCAAGAACAATGATTTTAGGTTCAGGTACCGCATCATAACATAACTGCACTGCATCGGCCATATTTTCTGTAACAGGTCCCGTTATTACTATTCCGTCGGCATGACGGGGTGATGCCACAAACTCTATCCCGTATCTTCCCATATCAAAATTGACATTTCCGGCAGCATTAAGTTCCATTTCACAGGAATTATCTCCACCTGCAGAAACCTGTCTTAATTTGAGCGACTGTCTGAATACTTTCCTGATCTCCTTTCGTATTAAAGATTCATCAAGCCTCACCTCTTCTTCAGAGCCGGGTCTGATCACCAGGGATTTCCTGTTATTTACTGCAATCCTGTAATCATTTGTGAACGAAATCTTTCCGGGACAAACAAATGAGCACTCCCTGCAAAAAACACATTTTCCAAGGTCAATTGAGCCGGATCCCTCATCAATAGCCATAACCGGACATATTGATACAGCCTTTTTAATTTCATCAGTGGTTATATCTGCGGAAATGACCGGACGCCCTCTGAATAAGGGTGAGACAGACTGGGTCCTGAGATCCCGGACATATTGAATACCATGGCTTCTTATAATTTTTATTTCACTGTTCATGGGAATACCGTATTTATCAAAGATCATTTCCACAATAAGACAGATTGAAACTCTTGTTGCATACAGGGAAATCCGAAATTTCCTGATTTCGGACCGCCAGTGCCAGAGCCATCCAGTTATGTAGGGAAGGATCTTTTATCCTGTAATCGGTCAGCCTGCCATTTTTATCTGTTATTGCAGAATGACAAATCTCTCCTCTCCAGGCTTCAACAAGAGAGCAAGCAAGTGATTCCTTTTTCAAACGATAATCATATACAGGTTCTGAGACTATAGTTTTGTTCCGGCTCCTCAGTTTTGTAAGCTCCCTTATGATCTTTATTGATTCAAGACTTTCAAGGCTGCGTAACCTTCCACGTGCCAGTACATCTCCGGATTCCAGTATGACCGTATCATTTTTCAGTCTTTTATAATACTGAAAAGGATGTGAGATCCTTATATCACGGCATAAACCGCATGATCTGGCTGCCATACCGACAAATCCCGTCAGTTCTGCCTGTTCTTTCGTAACAATACCGATATCTTCAAACCTTGCAAGTACACTGGGCAAGGAATAGATCAGGCGGGTAATCTCACCGTATCTTTTTTCGATATCATCAAGCAGCTTAAGGATGGCTCCTGCCACATCATCCCCGAGCGGGTAGTTTGTTCCACCCGGGCGGATGAGCCCTTTACCGAAGCGGTTTCCGCACCATAATTGTGTGGTATTTATGACCATTGTCCTGAGAGCTTCGCAAACGACCTGACCAAGCTGATATGCAACATCGGCACACAGAGCTGCCGTATCTCCGATATGTACAGCAAGCCTCTCCATTTCCAGCGCTATACATCTTTCGATCTGAACCATCTCATCCACCTCAATACCTGACAACGATTCAATGAGCTGGGTATGGGCCAGTGAATGCCCAACTGCAGTGTCTCCTGCAATGCTTTCCGACAGGATACATCTTTGCAACGAACCTGTTTTCCGGACAAACAATTTTTCTATTCCACGGTGCTGATAACCAAGCTGAATTTCAAGATGCAGGACTTTTTCTCCATTGCATATGAAGCGGAAATGCCCCGGTTCAATAACACCCGCATGGACCGGCCCCACTCCCACTTCATGAAGCTCCTCACCGTCTGTCTCATAGAACGGGTAGTTGTCCATTACCTCCGATCTGTCAGTCCTGTAAAAAGGATATCTGACAGGTTTCAGCCAGGGATGGCCGGTAAAACCTATACCGTAAACCTCATGTATCTCGCGCTCAAATATATGAAATGCCGGAAAAGCGGAAGTCAGTGATCTGATTTCACCATTCATGCTGTCATGAATATGACTGATTATCCTGATCTTATGATCATTATCACTGGCGATCATGCAATAAAAAACAAGCTTTGGAGATCTTTCAACAGCAAAATAATCAATGCAATGATTTGTTTTATCATTCATCATGGCAGACACTGCAGCTATGAAATCATCATACTGCAATATAGTTATCTGATTTATTTCAGCCGGTGAAGCATTGTTTTCCAGATATGAATAAAAATGATCCATTTACAGATTATTGAGGTAAAATTGAAATGCTCTGACCAATCAGGTCATTTAGAAAACCGGGCTGATAAAAGCAAAGGATTATCACCATGCCGAAGAGTATGAACTGTGTGACTGTTTCAGATGGATTCACATTTCCGGGAGACATAGAACCTGTAATATTGCGTGGTTCTGAAAAAACAATATGCATTACCCTTGTACTCATTGCGTAAATGACAAAGCACAGAAGTAAAACCGAGACTGTAAGAATGAACCACTGGTTATTGAGGATCATCCCTTTGAATATCATCACCTCTGATATGAACAATCCGGAAGGAGGAATGGCAAGAACGCAGAACATCCCTGTAAGGAGTACCATAGCACCGGCAGGATACAACTGCATATATCTGCCTGTTTCATCAAGCCTGAAGGTATTGAGTACTCTTGAAAGCTGGCCCATCTGAAAGAACAGACCCGATTTGGCGAAAGAATGAAGGACAATGAGGAGAAATGCTGCATACCATCCTGAACCTCCTATACCGGTTGCTATTGCGACCAGACCCATATTCTCAAGACTGGAATATGCAAGCATCCTTTTTAAATGTTTGGCTTTAAGCATATATCCTGCCGATATCATCAAAGACAACACTCCGGAGATAATAAGAACATTATTCATAAAGGGGAGGATCGATGATGAAGAGAATAAAGTATAAACCCTGAAAATTGCCAGGTAGCCAACGTTCATGAGGGTGGTTGAGATCAATGCGCTTACCGGCGGTGGAGCAACCGAATGGGCATCAATTGTCACCGTATGCATAGGAAAGAGTCCCATTTTTGTACTGAAACCAATTACAACGAAAAGAAAAGCTATCTTAAGGTACATTGGACTGGCTTCGTTGATCATAAATGCAAGGGAACTGAATGACAGATTTGCCGCATCTTCCCTTCCATATATAAATCCGAGGAACAGAATTCCCAGATAAGCAAGAGCTATCCCTGCAGAACATATGAATACATATTTCCATGTTGCTTCAAGAGCCGTTTCAGTCCGGTCATGATAAATAAGGGCAGCAACAGCGAGCGTAGTAGCTTCGACAAATATCCACAGGACTGTCATCCCGTTGGCGAGGTATGCTCCTGACATGAATGTCATAAGCAGGATAAGAGCGGAATGGTATATATTGTATTTTTTTATTTCATCCCCGGCTGCATAAATAAATCCATGATAAATAACCGGTATTACCAAAATCGATAGTATTGAAAGAAGTAAAACACCCGTGCTGTTAAATGTAAAATACGCCAGTTCTGTTTTATTCAGGTTAAAAAAACCATAAATAGTCAGGGAAATATGTAAAAGCGCAAAGAAGATCACCAGTATCTTTGTTGCAGTTTTATTCCTGAATAAAAGTATCAGTCCGCTGAACAATATCGACAATATAAAAAAGGATAACAGGATCATCTTTCAGTCTTTTAGCCTTGTCAGTTCATTTGTATTGGGTTTCAGCTTCAACCCGAAAAAACCAAGTATCAGTACTCCGACAAATATGTCAAGAAGGATCCCGATATTAATAAGCATCGGCATATTGTTACCAACAGCAAGCGAGAAAATGAAAACAGCATTTTCAATTATCAGGAATCCAATCAGATGTGATATTATGAGCCGGTGTGTCACTATCAGCAGAAGCCCTGTAAAAAGGGTGAATAATGCTATGGTCATGAATATTGTATTTACAAAGGGGTTAATGAGTGACTTTGAAATGATAACGCTTAAAATAAGTGCTGAAATTGAAAAGATCAACAGGTAGAATCCCGGCATTGCCTGGCGATGGACTTTTGTGACACCGGAGCGGTCAATTATTTTTTTAAGAAGAAAGGGGATCAGTATGGTCTTGAAAAGCAGAGTTTCGGAAACGATAAATATCAGGTTTGCGGAATTTACTTCCCTCAGTTCAAACAGAGCGATCCCACATAATAATACTCCCTGGAAAGCGATCAGTCTGATATATATTATCAGTCTCTCTGCTGAAGCGAAATATACAAGGGTCACTGCAAACAATACTATAAGATAGGGTATCATACAGTCAGATCAGTTTATCGGTAAAAATCAATATGACAACAAAAGCTATCAGAGCAATTGCATTAAGTGAAAGGATGTATTTCGGGTTCCTGTTCATCTTATTCCTCGCCCTGAAAGATTCGGTAAGGCCTATAGTAACTGCAAAGATTATCTGGATGGCAAAAAAGAGAGAAATCTTAAGCAGGATGTTCCATGCAGACGGAACTATAACATTGTATATCAGCGAACCATAAACAGCAAACCTGATATATGTTCCGATGTGTATCAGGGCCTTGTCGAAACCGCTGTTGTCCAGTATCATCACTTCATGGATCATTGTAAGCTCAAGATGTGTCTTCGGGTCATCAACCGGCAACCTGCTGTTTTCTATCAATGCAATCTGAAGCAGCAGATAGAAGCCCAGTATCCCGTAAATAAGCACATAATCACTTCCGGAAAAATAAAAATGGCTGAAAATATCCGTAAATGAAGTATAGCCTGTAAGCATCGCAAAGGTTCCCATCAGTATAAAGAAAGCCGGTTCCACAAGCATTGAAAAAAGTGCCTCACGGCTGGCACCCATTCCTTCAAAGCTGCTCCCGGTATCAAGAGCCGAAATAATTGCAAAAAACTTTCCCATTGCAAGAAGGTATGAAAAGAATACAAAATCACCTTCAAATGATATCAGTGCTGTCTGGTTTGCAAAAGGGATCAGCAATGCCGAACAAAAAACAGATGAAACCGAAATCACCGGTGCTAACTGGAAAATTAAACCGGTCGAAGTGCTGAATACACTTCCCTTTCTGAATAATACAACGGTATCTCTCAGAGGTTGCAATATACCGGGTCCTTTTCTTCCTGAAGCAATGCTTTTTGTTCGCAGTATTATTCCCGGGAAAAAGAATGCAGTAATAATAATAAGTAATAATCCGGTCATGTTCAGATGAGTTTTAAGTATGTCAGTAAAAATATGACCAGCATAAAAATGAAAGCATATAATATATAATGTTGAACAAGACCTGTCTGCATCACTGCTATCTTTTTAAGCAAATCGGAAATCCATTCCACCGGTTTATCGATCAGGAGCTTTTTAAAAATATCATCACTGTGTGATTTAAAAGTCCTTCTGCCCGGGAAAATATCAGCTGCATCTATTTCTTTCATCACTTTCTTAGTCTGGAGAAGTGGTTTTGCGAGATGATTATAGTTATATGCAAAAGAGGTTGACGTGTACTGATGTTTTGGAGTAACTGCAGTATAGCCACATCCCCATGTCGGACCCTTTGAAACCTTCCTGGTTTTAAGATGGTAATGCCGGTAAATCAGAAGTATTACTGTAAGGAGAATAAAAATCCCGCTTATTGCACTGACAGCAAGAAGATTCTTAAGGTCAATATTTCCGGCGACAGGATTTCCGGAACCAAAGAATAATCCGCTTACAACATTATTGACAGGTTGCACAAACCATACTGATGCCAGTCCGATCAAAACGATAAAAGCGACCGGTATCATTTGCGGCAGTATCATAATGGAACTGACCTCACTTGCATTAATGGAATATTCTGATCTTGCTTCTCCCAGGAATGAGATACCGAATGCTTTTGTAAAACAGAATATTGCAAGTCCGCCTGTCAGTGAGAGACCTGCAATTACAAGTATAAGCATAACCGACTGGTATAGATTTGATGCAGAAAGACTTTTAAACATTCCTACATAAATAATGTATTCTGAAATGAATCCGTTGAATGGTGGCAGTCCGCAAATGGCAAGTGAACCTGTCAGAAACAATAATGCAGTATAAGGCATTTTTTTCATCAATCCGCCAAGATGTTCTATGTTCCGTGTATGAGTTGCCTGGTAAACAGATCCTGCACTGAAAAACAGAAGGGATTTGAACAGGGAATGATTGAGAACATGTAACAAGCCTCCGCTGAAACCAGCCACTGTAAGTACAGGATTATCGGAAGCCAGTCCGATTACACCCAAACCGATCCCGATACCGATAATTCCGATATTTTCAATACTGTGATATGCCAGCAGACGCTTAAGATCATGCTGAACAATCGCCATCATCACGCCAAGCAGGCACGAAATGACCGAGATTACAAGAATAAATGCACCTGTAAAAAGAAGATCATTCTGCATCGGGATAAGCACCCTCAAAATACCATAAATACCCATTTTTATCATTACTCCCGACATAACACCGGAAACATGCGAAGGAGCTGCCGGATGTGCTTCGGGAAGCCATGTATGAAGCGGAATAAAACCGGCTTTGATGCCAAATCCCGTAAAAAAAAGCAGGAAAAGCGGGAGATTTGAATTTGACAGAAAGTAAGTTTTCAGCGCATCAAAACTCATTTCCCCTGTTGCTCTTTCAACAAGCATAAAAGCTACGAGAATAAAAAACATACCTACATGCATCTGGATCAGGTAACTGATACCGGTTTTCATGATAGTACGGTCTTCAGCGTCAAAGATCACAAGGAAAAAAGAGGATAAGGCCATTATTTCCCATACAATCAGAAAAGCGAGGCCATTCCGGACCATTACGACCAGAAGCATAGATAAATAAAGCCACAGGAATGAAAAATAATGGATCGAGAACAGCAGATTTTTCTTTTTACCCGAATAGGATTTCAGATATCCCCCGGCATAGATAAAAGCAGTAAATACTGTTATGTTTATGACAATAATGAAAAATCCCGAAAGCCTGTCAATGGTTAGAATAAAACCTTCTCTCAGAAACTGGAAGGGAGGTTCAAATTTTAATATTTCATCATTCCCTGAGAACAAACCAATACTCCAGCAGGATGTAAGAAGTACAGTACCCGTAACTAGAATCAATGTAAACCAATACTTAAAGTTCCGGGGAATAAAAAAAAGCACAAGTGACAGAAAGATCGGAAGAGCACACGTCTGAACTCCAGTCACCGCTCATTATC
>CAYQZL010000178.1:0-8544 GCA_964421975.1 uncultured Rikenellaceae bacterium | reverse complement strand
TCAGCGGATCGCCTCCGCCTTTTTTCACCCAGTAAAGATCCAGCTCGCAGCTAACCCTGGATTTGTCGGTATTCTCCATCAGAAAATCAAAAGGAAGCCCCTTCTCCATCGGAATGAATTCCTTATCATGATTATGCCAGCAGAATCTGAAACCGTTGTCATGACAGAATTTCCCCAGGTAGTTTAACCTTTCTGCACTTTTAATACATTCATCAAGTTTGAAAGGCCCTCCTGTGAACCATGGCCAGTAGACAACAGCTGTTTTTATCTGAAGTTTTCCCAGAAGGTCAAGGTTTTTAAGCAGATCCTCGTCGCTGGCATTGAAATTTATTCCACCAGCCACGGGACTGAGTCCTGTCTCTTTCAGAAATGTGAGGTAGCTTTCAGCTGATTCCCCCAGGTAATTTCCTGTTTCAATTTCAGTATACCCGAAAGAAGCAACCTGCCTGAGTACAGCTTTCCAGTCTCCCTTAAGTTCATTTCCGATTATTCCGGATATAAAACCGAAGCTTTTAAGTTTTCTCACCGGATTAACTGAAAAGGCTTCAGGTAATATTGATGCGGTAATTAATGCCGCTGCCGATCCTGTAATAAATTTCCTTCTTGTTATCATTTATGTAAGTATTTATTGTAAACTGACTGCTCTTCGCTCTTCGCCCTCCGCCCTTCGCTCTTCGCCCTTCGCTAAAATACCGGTAACGCCCACGGTTTCCGGTAAACGGGAGTGATCAGCTCATTTGCCGCAGCACTGTTTGTAAATCTGTTATTCATATCATCCCACAGAAGCAAAGGTTCTCCTGTCCTGGCAGCTATATTCGGAATATGAACATGAAGAGCAGCAGCCCTTCCGGTCTCCGGAGGACAGGCGGGTTTACTACTCGTTCTGATGCAATCCAGAAAATTCTTTACATGATCTCCATGGGATTCTTTCCCCTCAGTAAATTTATATTCTTCGGTTTTTGGTTTTTTTGCCTGACTGTCCCATTCAGGACTTATTATCAGTTTTGAACGGTCAAGCACGATGGTTCCGAGATCTCCTATAAAGACCAGTCCATAGGAAGAATCGTAAGGCCCTTTTTCAACTCCTGCCGTCATATCCCAGTTGATTACGAAGTCATCTTTCGGATAAATAACAGACATTGAGTCAAAGGTTTCCCGGCTTCTTTTCTCGTGATAAGTATTTGCTCCATATACCAGGACTTTCTCAGGTGGTCTTGTGATGTCCTTTGCCCACAAGCCAATATCGAGAAGGTGAACACCCCAGTCTGACATCAGTCCCCCACCGTAATCCCAGAACATTCTCCAGACGCCGTGGAACCTTGTTTTATTGAAGGATCTTAACGGTGCAGGACCGAGCCACATATCAAAATCGACACCTGCCGGAACAGGTTCATCCGCTATGATATTCTGTCCGACACCATAATTGAAATTCGCCCAGATGTTCACTCTCCTTAGTTTACCTATCCTGCCCGTCTTTATCAGTTCCATGGCTTTATTAAAAACAAAACCGCTTCTTTGCTGTTGTCCGATCTGGACAACCTGTTTATTATAATAGTTTGCTGCCCTGACCATAATATTACATTCTGCAATCGTATTTGCCATAGGCTTTTCGCAATAGACATGTTTTCCTGCCTGGAGGGCAGATACTGTAATCAGGCAATGCCAGTGGTCGGGTGTACCCACAATAACTGCATCTATATCCTTTTGCTCCAGTAATTTCCGGAAATCTTTGTATAGTTTTGGCGACTGGTTGAATTTCTTGCTGACCTCAGATGATCTTTCATTAAGGATGGAATCATCGATATCGCACAATGCCACACAATTGACACCCGGATTAGAAAGATGATGCTGAAGAATTCCGAAGCCCATATTTCTGCAGCCGATAAGGGCTACATTAAGCGTATCATTGGGAGAAACACCTGATGACCATGATGAGGTTGGCATGATCGTATACAGCCCTATTCCTGCTGAGCTTAGAGAAGTGTTGCGGATAAATTTTCTACGGTCCATTTTTTTGTGTGATTTTATATAATCTGATCATTTAATTGGCATGCAGTCATAATATGAATTTCCTGAGAAGGATTAAAGAAAAATCTTTAATTTCGTATACTGTTGTTTATAAAATTACGGGAATTTAATGATTTTCTTAACCATTTTATTGAACATTTAACCATTGAAAATCAATTTTTATATCGGGATCGGAGGTATGTTACTGCTTCCGGCATGTTCGGCAAAAGAATACCCGAATGTAAACCCAAATATCCTTTTCATTCTTGCCGATGATCTGGGATATGGTGATATCAGCTTTCTTAATCCGGGATCTAAGATACAAACACCAAATATTGACCGTATTGCAAAGTCCGGAGTGGCTTTTACAGATGCCCATTCGGGTTCTGCTGTGAGTACACCGACGAGATATGGAATACTTACAGGAAGGTATAGCTGGCGCAGTGAATTGAAAAGTGGAGTACTTGACGGATATTCACGGGCTCTTATACCTCCGGGCCGTAAAACCTTGCCTCACATTCTCAGGGAGAAAGGATATACGACTGCCTGTATAGGTAAATGGCACCTGGGATGGGACTGGAACGATTTTGAAAAAGGCAATGACAGCATCGATTTTTCAAAACCGGTTTCCAATGGGCCCATTTCACGTGGTTTTGATTATTTTTTCGGATTCAGCGGGTCTCTCGATATGCCTCCTTATGTTTATGTTGAAAATGACCAGCCAACATCACTGCCCGACAGGATTACTATTGGCAATAACATTACATACGCGAATCCTGGCTATGACGGCTCATTCTGGAGAGAAGGGCCCACCGGTAGTGATTTTAACCATATCGACTGTACTCCTGAATTTTTCAGGAGAGCATCAGAATATATTGATGGAAAGGCGAAATCGGGCAAGCCCTACTTTCTATATCTGGCTTTACCTTCACCCCATACCCCCATTTTGCCAACGCCGGAATTTTCTGGTAAATCCGGATTAAATCACTATGCTGATTTTGTAATGATGATTGATTCTGAAATCGGGAAGCTCCTTGATATCATTGACCACAGCAGAAAGGGAAGGAATACTATTGTAGTATTTGCTTCAGATAACGGAGTATCTCCCTGGGCTGATATTAAAACACTTGAATCACACGGACATAATCCGAGCTATATATTCAGAGGATACAAAGCAGATCTTTATGAAGGAGGGCACCGGATCCCATGTGTCATGCAGTGGCCTGCTGTAATAAACAGACCTCATAAAATAGAACAGACTATATGCCTGAATGATTTTATGGCGACATTTGCAGCAATAACAGGTTATCAGCTCTCAGATAATGAAGCGGAAGATAGTTATAATCTCCTGCCTGCTATCCTTAAACCGGGTTATAATAAGATGATCAGGGAAGCGACAGTGCATCATTCGATAAACGGAAGTTTTGCTGTCAGGAAAGGCGACTGGAAACTTCTGCTGGCTCCGGGTTCGGGAGGATGGAGCTATCCGAGGCCGGGAAAAGAAGAAGAGGGCTTACCTTCGGTACAGCTTTATAATATTAAAGAAGATCCGGCAGAGAAAATAAACATGCAGGCAGAGCACCCGGAAATAGTCAGTGAATTGAAGGAACTTCTCAGGAAATACATTGAAGAAGGCCGGAGCACTCAGGGTGATTCCCGGAAAAACGAAGGGGAATTTCCTGATAATCTGAAATTCTGGTGATTTTTATTCCCGACAGGAATAAGGACTTACTTCCATTAACCTTACTGACTGAACTTTCGTTCACCAATTATCAGTACCCACGGGGCATCATCGGGAGCTTTGAATGTGCCTTCGGATGAAGTTATTCCCTCTGTTTCAAATATCCCTGTTTTCGGGTTGAACCAGTAAAAGGGCAGACCTGAGGTCATATTTTTTATCCATATTGTACCACCCTTTTCCAGATAAGCAATATAGAATACTCCTTCCTTGGCCAGAATGTACCGGTCTGAATCCGTCAGATCCCGGTGTCTTTCCATGTCTGCAAAGTCGAAGCCATCAAATCCTTTGGAAACAGAACCTGCATAGTTACTGCCTTCCTGGGCCATAGCTTCTTTCCATGACATGGGTGCATCTGTCCAGCTTTCCCAGCCGGGTTCGTCAGGTGTGATCTTCCATTGCCACAGGCATGCTGCGCCGTAAACAACACCCATAGTGCCGCCGTGCATGAGCTGGTTCCAGGCTTCTTCTCCCTGCCACCAGCCAAGTCCGCTTTTCCCGTTATCCATTCCTTCGTAGGTTGGCTCACCATTAAGACCTGCCTTTACTGGCTTATTGTCATACATTCTTTCTACTTTATGGTAAAGATGTTGTCCGTCGTGGCCTGTCTGGGCCCATTGAAAATCGAGCCAGGGCTCATCCTGGTATGAGCGGTTGTAATGGAAACAGCGTGAACTGTCTCCCTGTGCCCATGAAGCAAGGTAATCATCGGCGGGATTGTAATGAATACCTGTTGGCTGCTGATAACAATCCCATTTTTCAATCATTTCTCCGCCCGGTTTTACCCCGCGATCAAGGCCGTGGGCATCGCCGCTTACAAGCCAGAAGGCGGGCATACTGCCGTACCTTGCTACCAGATATTTACAGTATCTTGCATATTCCGATGGTTCTGCACGCGGACCGAGAACTGTCTTCCCCTTCCATCCGAATCCATGAAAAACAGGCTGATAGACAGGAACAATACCATGATCGACCAGTATCTGCATCAGAGAATCGAGATACTGAAAATAATCAGGTCTGAGTTTGTTAAGATGTCCTTCGGGAAGATCATCAAAACCTCTTGCAAAACCCAGAACAGTATTCCTTGCATCCGGACCTTCTGCATACATATCGGGCTGAACGCTCATAAGAAGCGCTGCATTGAATCCTTTTTTCATCCTGTCGGCTGCATATATTTTAACCTGATCAGTTGTTGCCCTGAAAGGTATTGACCATGGAGTGTCGCCAACAACCAGGAAAGGTTTGCCATTAGCATGGATCACGTTTCTTTTTCCGGGCGACATCCCGAGAAGACCATGTCTGAGGAGTTTATTGTTACCTTTATAGGCAACAGAGTGTAGTTTCCCGGTTTTTCCCGCCAATCCTCCGTCAGCAGGCTCAGAAAATGTATTCCATGTCCAGACTGACCCCGTATCGGGGGGAGCAAATCTGATTTTCCATGTTTTACCTCCATCCCAGAAAGCAGGCCTGATAAGTGTATCACCATTGCCGTCCGTAAAACTTGCCCGGACTTCTATATCAGTATATCCGTTATCGTAAGATGATTGTGATATCAGGATGATCTCATGCGTCGTCCATTGCTGAACTTCCGGAAAATGAAGCTTTTTGGTGCAGCCTGATGTTATTACATATGCTATTAACAAAATGTAAATTAATGTCGCCGGGAAAAAGGATTCAATGATTTGCGCTGGTATTGTCTTCTTCATATTCGGACAGGTTATAAACAATAATATTTAAAACTATTCTGAAAAGTTAGCTTTAGCCACGAAGCCACTAAGTTACACTAAGAATCGGCAATTAAGGATTTCTTCTTTGTGAAACTTAGTGTCTTAGTGTCTTTGTGGCATATACAATATTTCGATTTTTAGCAAAAGCCACAACATTTTTAGCTTAAAGTTAAGCAATTGAATTTAACCTGTTTTTCAGAAGAGAAAAAATAACCGCAAAGTCGCTTAAAGGATTGTACAAAGTCCCTATAACTCATGTCCCGATAGCTCCCGTCCCGATAATGTCCGTCCCGATAGCTATCGGGAGTTATCGGGACGGGATCACAAAGGATATGAATTAAATGGTTAATGGCTGAATACAACTGAATATAATACATTAAATTTTCGTAATATTGGAAATGCCTGTTAGTAATAAAGATTTCATTAAGGATCATTATGTTAATCGGCTGCCATGATAATTTTCAGAGTATGAAAGATTAATAGTTACTTCAATACAAAAAAAATGAATAATAAGGTGAAGGAGCTCGCAAAGATGATCGATCATTCCATTTTGCATCCGACCTTTACGGATGAAGATCTGTTGAGGGAATGTGAGATTGCAAAGAAGTACAATGTTGCATCGGTGTGTGTTAAGCCCTATGCAGTGAAAAAAGCGGTGAAAATATTGAGAGGGTCTGATGTACTTGTAGGTTGTGTTATCGGATTTCCTCATGGAAACAACTCAGCAGAAGTAAAGGTCTTTGAAGCGCAAACGGCCTGCAGAGACGGAGCGGTTGAAATAGATATGGTTATCAATATCGGGAAAGCTCTCGGAGGTGATTGGGAATATGTTGAAGATGAGATCAAAGCTATTACAGATGTATGTCACGGCAATAATGCGATCGTTAAAGTGATATTTGAGACTGATTATATCACCCGGGATGAAGACAAGATAAGGTTGTGTGAAATCTGTACCCGGGCCGGAGCTGATTTTGTAAAGACATCTACCGGTTATGGCTTTGTAAAACAGCCGGGAGGAGGATATAATTATACAGGAGCAACCATCCCCGATGTGGAACTGATGAGAAAATATTCCGGGCCACAGTTAAAGGTAAAATGTGCAGGCGGAGTCAGGACCCTGGATGATCTTCTGAGGATGAGAGAAGCAGGAGCGGCACGTTCCGGTGCTACAGCCACTGCTATAATAATTGAGGAAGCTGTAAAACGTTTCGGACAATAACAATTCATAACTCATAATGAAATAATCTTCATTTTGTATGAACAGGGTCAGTGAATTCCTTAAAGAACATAAGCTCAGGGCTTCTGACACTGATATTGGAAACCTTATAAAGATCTTTACGGAAGATATGCTAAAAGGTCTTCAGGGTAAGGACGGCGCTCTGCGGATGATCCCGACATATATTGAAGCAGAAAATGATTTTCTCAGGGAAGTCCCCGTACTTGCAATTGACGCCGGTGGTACAAATTTCAGAGCTTCGCTGATCCGGTTCAGGAATACAGGTGAGGTTGAGATAAGTGATATCATCAGTTACAGAATGCCCGGACTCGATAAAGAGATCTCTGCGAAGGATTTCTTCAGGACAATAGCAGGTTATGTTGAGCCGCTTGTTAAAAAGGCTGAAAGGATAGGATTCTGCTTTTCCTATCCTTCGGAAATACTCCCGGACCGTGACGGCAGACTTATCCGTTTCTGTAAAGAGGTCAGGGCACCGGAAGTAGAAGGCATGCTGATCGGGAAAAGTCTTCTTGAAGCAATGGGGATTCCCGGCAGACCAATTGTTTTACTCAATGATACTGTTGCAACTCTTCTAGCGGGAAAGTCAGTATCGGTCAGTAAAGATTATGATACCTTCATGGGTTATATTCTTGGTACAGGAACAAATACCTGCTATATAGAGCGGAACATCAACATCACGAAGAAAAAGGATCTCAATCCTGAAATGAGCCAGATAATAAATATCGAATCAGGTGATTTTAAAAATGCTCCCCGGACAGACCTGGATATCATTTTTGATAATTCAACGGTTGACCCGGGAAATTATATGTTCGAAAAGATGTTCTCGGGTGGATATTTCGGCGGATTATGTCTTACAGTACTGAAAGCGGCCGGGAGAGAAGGAGTCTTGACTGAGGAAACAGGTGAACGGCTTTCAGGTTTGAATAATCTGTCAACCAACGAAGTAAATGAGTTTGTAATAAATCCATTTTCGGAAACTAATTTACTCTGCGGTCTGATCAGGGATAAGAAGGATAAAGACAATTGCTCGGAAATCGTTAATTCCCTTATTGGTCGTGCAGCTAAGCTGGTGGCTGCCAACCTGGCTGCAGTTATACTTCATACAGGTAAGGGGATGTCTGAAAACCGGCCGGTCCTGATAACGGTTGAGGGGACCACATTCAATAAGATGTATAATTTACAAAAAGAATTCAAAGGTTATTTCGACAATTACCTGATTGGACAAAGAAAACGTTATGTGGAGTTTACCGGAGTTCCACAGTCAGGTCTCGTCGGAGCAGCTCTTGCAGCGCTCATATTGTAATATTTTATAAATTTATCGGAAAAAGGAGGTATTATGAAACTGGGATTTGTAAGTGCAATTCTTCCGGAGCTAAGTTTTGAAGAGCTCATAGATTATGCTGCTGAACTTAAATACAGGTGCGTGGAGGTTTGTTGCTGGCCTTTCGGAAAGGCTGAAAGACGATATGCAGGTGTAACTCATATTGATGTGGATTCACTTGATGTCAATAAAATAAATCATATCAATCAATATGTTGAACAAAAGAAAATCACGATATCGGCATTAGGTTATTATCCGAACCCGCTCGATCCGGATATGGAGAAAGGAGCCTTCTATATTCAGCATATTAAAAAGGTCATTGAAGCCTCCGCTAAACTTGGAGTAAACCGGATCAATACTTTCATTGGAAGAGATAAGAACAGATCTGTTGATGAGAACTTTGAACTGTTCAGGCAGGTATGGCCTGATATAATAAAATATGCCGAAGACAGAAATGTAAAGGTTGGAATAGAGAACTGTCCGATGATCTTTACAAAGGATGAATGGCCCGGTG
>CAYQZL010000177.1:5170-8591 GCA_964421975.1 uncultured Rikenellaceae bacterium | reverse complement strand
TCTGATCTTTACTTTTGTTGGAATGTTTACAGTTGACAGGCTCGGAAGGAAAGCACTTATGCTTCTTGGAGCCGGTGGTCTTGCCGGGATATATGCAATCCTCGGGAGCATGTATTTCTTTCATCTTACGGGATTGCCATTGTTGATAATGGTTGTAATGGCAATCGCATGTTATTCAATGACACTCGCTCCGGTCACATGGGTTGTCCTTTCAGAGATCTTTCCGAACAGAATACGTGGTGCCGCAATGTCAGTTGCCACGTTTGCATTATGGAGCGCCTGCTTCGTACTGACTTATACCTTCCCCTTGTTAAATCATTTCCTGAAAGCATCCGGCACTTTCTGGCTATATGGTATTATTTGTGTTCTTGGTTTCTGGTTCATACTGAAAAAACTGCCTGAGACTAAAGGTAAATCTCTGGAACAAATAGAAAGTGAACTGACAATCTGAATCCGCAGCCTTGAAAATAACAAACCATCAGCTTTTTGATTTCCTCAACATGGACGTTGCCCTGAAAGAGGGTGAGGTGCTATGGAAAAGTTGCAGCCCGACGAGTATTATAAGAAAAGGTAATGATATTATTTTAGAAATTCCTTTTCAAAAACAGAAAGTATCTGCGGATATTGTCCCGGATAAGGAAGTTAAAAGAAAAAAATATTTTCTGAAAATAAGAGCTTACGGCAAAAAGATATTACGCGTCGGTATCGGATTCGGTTCGATGGTTATGAAGGATAGCCCGATGCTGGAAATATCAGCTTCTCTTTCAGTCAGTCCATTAATTACAGAGATTACCGGAGAGGAATGGCTTGTGAAGGATTCAGACGGTGCCATCCGTGCTTCAGTTAACAGGAAACCACTGGTCACTGATCACTGGAGCGACCTGATCGGTGCGCCAGAGGAGACTTTACAGCTCTCCTTCTTTCCGGATGAAGGGAAAGAGATAAGCTTAAGTGCATATGACCAGTTTTTCCCGAAACGGCAGGATGCATTTCCACTGGCTTTTATCGAAAGGAACGGACAGTGTAATCGTATTACTATGTCATTTGCTTCAAAACCCGGGGAGATATTTGCGGGAACGGGAGAAAGATTCTCTAAAATGGATCTCTCGGGAAATTATTTTGAAATGAAAAACGAGGATGCTCATGGTGTGAACAGCAGGAGAACGTATAAATGTGTCCCTTTTTTCATTTCAGACAGGATGTATGGTGTATTTCTTCATACTTCGGCATATTCGGTATTTTCACTTGCTCATCATTCGTCGCGTTCGGCACAGATACTGACTGAAGAACCACAGCTGGATATATTCCTGATCGGGGGAGATACACCGGAAGAGATCCTTTATAATTACCGTTCACTAACGGGATTCCCGAAAATGCTTCCACTCTGGAGCTTCGGAACATGGATGAGCAGGATGACATATTTTTCTGCAGATGAGGTGATACTGGTCTGTGACAGATTACGCAGGGAAGACTATCCATGCGATGTAATTCATCTCGATACAGGCTGGTTCCGGAAAGACTGGATCTGTGAATGGAAATTCAGTCCTGAAAGATTTCCCGATCCGGGAAAGTTAATTTCCCGGCTCACTCAGAATGGTTTTAAGGTGAGTCTGTGGCAGATGCCATATTTATCGGAAAAAGCCGAACAATATGATGAAGCTTTGAAAAACAGATATATTGCTGTCCCGCTAAAAAGCGACAGACACAGTGATACTGTTTTCAGCAACAGG
The DNA here is from genome assembly GCA_964421975.1 of uncultured Rikenellaceae bacterium. Lineage (GTDB taxonomy): Bacteria > Bacteroidota > Bacteroidia > Bacteroidales > VadinHA17 > LD21. Next base: position 6,861 of record CAYQZL010000177.1, on the reverse strand, counting down.
GATTACGACGGGACCATAGATTTTACATATCCGGAGGCGGCAGAATGGTATAAAGGACTTTTGCGCAACCTGCTGGAGATGGGGGTCTCGTGTATCAAAACTGACTTTGGCGAGGAGATACATATGGATGCAGTATATCATTCGATGCGACCTGAACTGTTGAAGAACCTTTATTCGCTGCTTTACCAGAAAGCAGCATTTGAAGTTACAGAAGAAGTAAAAGGTGAAGGGATCATCTGGGCAAGGGCCGGCTGGGCGGGTTGTCAGAGATATCCTCTGCACTGGAGCGGTGATTCTGCCTGTTCATGGGATGGAATGGCCGCTACTCTGAAAGGCGGATTGCACCTGGGTTTATCAGGATTCGGATTCTGGAGCCATGATGTACCGGGATTTCATGGTGTACCGGATTTTATGAATTCGGTAATTCCTGATGATCTTTATGTTCGATGGACACAATTCGGTGTATTTACATCTCATCTCAGATATCATGGTACATCAAAAAGAGAACCTTATGAGTTTCCGGCCATTTCCGCGATAGTCAGAAAATGGCTCGGATTTCGCTATGCCCTTATCCCTTACATCATGGAGCAGGCAAAAAAAGTGACAATAACAGGTTATCCGATACTGCGTGCATTGATTTTTCACCATCCTGATGATAAGATTTGCTGGCATATTGATGATCAGTATTATTTTGGAGATGATTTTCTGGTAGCACCGGTAATGAACAGTGAAAACAGAAGGGACGTTTATCTTCCATCCGGAAGATGGGTAAATCTCTTTAAAGCAAACGTCTCAGATGGTAATTGCTGGCTGAAGAGTTTTGAGTCTCCGCTCGAAGAAATGCCGGTCTGGGTAAAGTATGGTTCCGTAATTCCTGTATACCCATTCCCTGTTAAACATACCGGTGAAATCGATCTGAAAAAAACAATTACGATAACATTTGATGAACACTATCCCGGAATTAAAGCCTTCGGAATCCCGGAATAATTTACGATTACGCTAAACGCTAAACGCTGAACCCTAAACGCTAAACGCTGAACCCTGAACGCTAAACGCTAAACCCTGAACGCTAAACGCTAAACCCTGAACGCTAAACGCTAAACGCTAAACGCTGAACATTTTATGCAGCCCTGGAAACCTGACTGGGAAGAATCGAAAAAACGCTATCTTGACTGGTGGAACGGGAAAGGTATTGTCCTTAGCATGTGGGAACATATAGCTAAAAAGGGCGAACCATATGAAAATGTTGATCCTCCACCACCTGCAAGGGATAAGGATCAGTTTTGGTTTGATCCGGAATGGCGTGCCGAATATCTTCACTACCAGCTCTCACGTTCATCTTTTAAAGCCGATATTATTCCGGTAGCCAATACCCATCTTGGACCCGGTTCTCTTGCTGCAATTCTCGGAGCTGACCTTGTAGCCGGCACTGATACTGTTTGGATCAGGCAATGCACTGATAATCTCAGTCTTGAGCTGGATGAGAACAATATCTGGTGGCAGATGCATATCGCACTGTTAAAAGCCTGTAAGGCAAAAGCCTGCGGTAAGTATTATACAGGCTGTCCCGATCTTGTCGAAGGTCTTGATACTCTGGCTGCCATCCGTGGTACTCAGGAAATCCTTACGGAAATGGTAATGAAACCCGAAATGCTTGAAGAACAGCTCTGGAAAGTAACTGAGGTATATTT
>CAYQZL010000177.1:0-5160 GCA_964421975.1 uncultured Rikenellaceae bacterium | reverse complement strand
ACCGGATTTATGAGATCATACGCGAGGATGACGGAATGGCATTCTGCTATTTTTCATTATGGGCTCCGGATAAGGTCGCAAAACTTCAGTCGGATATTTCCGCTATGATCTCTGAAGAAGATTTTCGCCGTTTTGTTCTGCCATACATAGGAGAGCAGTGCAGGGAAATCGCATACACTCTTTATCATCTCGATGGTGTTGATGCCCTGAGGCATCTTGATGCCATACTGGAAATTGAAGAACTGAATGCAATCCAATGGACCCCGGGATACGGAGAACCACAGGGTGGAGATCCCTGCTGGTATGGTCTTTACAGGAAGATCCTTTCCTCTGGTAAATCTGTGATGCCATGCTGGGTTCAGCCCGGGGAATTACATGCCCTTCTTGATAATACAGGGACTGACGGATTAAACATCCTTATGGATTTCAAATCTGAAAAGGATATTGACAATTCTTTACGGATCATTGAGAGATACAGAACGGGTGGTATATAAAGATTTTTTAAGAATATGCATTTATGATCAGAAAAAATAAACCTTTAAATGCAAAACATCCACGCCTTCCTTAAACCGGTCGACTTTGTTGTAGTTGGTATTTACCTGATTGTCCTTATAGCTATCGGAGGCTGGGTAAGCTTTATCAGGAAGGGAAATAAGGATGAGAACCTTTTCCTTGCAGGCAGGACACTCGGATGGACAAGTATCGGATTTAACATGTGGGGGACAAATGTAGGTCCGTCGATGCTGATAGCTTCTGCAAGCATAGGTTATACAACGGGTGTGGTCGCCGGAAATTTCGGATGGTATGCCTTTGTATTTATATTCCTCCTGGCTATGGTTTTTGCACCACGTTACCTGGGCGCAAAGGTTCAGACACTTCCTGAATTTATGGGGAAACGTTTCGGTGAATCAACACGTACGATTCTTGCGTGGTATACCCTTGTAACAATTCTTATATCATGGTTGGCCCTTACATTATTTGCAGGGGGTATACTTGTAGGTCAGATACTTGGTCTGCCCATGTGGGTTTCAGTGGTAATACTTGTAGCTCTGTCGACATTTTTTGCCGTTGCAGGAGGATTGAAAGCCATAGCATATACGAATGTGTTCCAGATGATACTTCTAATAGTTGTCTCGGCAATCCTTACAATTACCGGTGTAATAAAAGCAGGCGGACCGGCAGCTCTCTACGAAAATACACCTTCAGCTTACTGGAACCTTTTTCTTCCTTTGGACAATAATGATTATCCATGGGATGCAATTATTCTGGGTTATCCGGTAATGGGTGTCTGGTTCTGGTGTACTGACCAGTCAATGGTCCAGTCTGTCCTCGGAGCCAGAAATCTGAGGCAGGGACAGCTGGGTGCCAACTTTACAGGATGGCTGAAGATATTCGATGTATTCCTGTTCATTATCCCCGGAATAACATGTTTTGTATTGTTTCCCGGCCTGGCCAATCCTGATGAGGCTTATATGACAATGGTAACCAGATTGTTGCCGGCAGGAATGACGGGTATGGTCATGGCAGTGCTGATTGCTGTTCTTGTAAGCACAATCGATTCGGCTTTAAATTCCCTAAGTACAGTCTTTACAATGGATATTTTACTTCGAAAGAAGAAAGAACTGAATGACCGGAGTAAAGTAATTGCCATCGGACGGATTGTAACAGTTTTGGGCGGGCTGACTGCAATTTTACTTACTCTGGCCATAGATAAGATTGAAGGACATAAACTATTTGATATCTTTCAGGCGGTGCTCAGTTTCCTGGCTCCTCCGATGGCTGTCGTTTTTCTGCTGGGTGTACTGTGGAAAAGAACAACGGCACGTGCCGCAAATTTCACCCTTACCGCCGGCACCATACTGAGTATCGGGACAGGTATCACTTATCTGTGGATCTTACCGGTTGAGCTTTATGATTTCTGGCCGCATTTCATGATGCTGTCATTTTATATATTTATTGTTCTGGCACTGCTGGCAATTCTTATCTCTGTTTTCGACAGGAAATCAGGGGAGCAAAAACAGGTTGATTACGGTACTTTGCAGCCTGCGGGAAAGAAAATAATTATATTGTGGACTGCTCTGATTATTGTAATGATCAGTTTATATATTATTTTCAACGGACATTGAAATAAAGATCAGGGTGATATTTTATGAACAATAATTTTTAAATGATGAGAACATACAGAGTAATTTCAGCATTATTACTGGTTTTTCAGATCTTTATCTGTCAGTTTGTTACGGGTCAGAAAACCTTTTATGTTGCAGCGGAGGGCAAAGGTTCAGGAAGAGGCACTTCTGATTCGCCCTTTACATCATTGCAGAGAGCCGTCAGTGAAGCTGCAAAAATCTCGGACAGAATGAGGGGAGACATTACAATTTATCTGAAAGGCGGAACTTACCTGATCTCATCTCCGCTTATATTAAGGCCGGAAAACTCAGGAAAGAACGGCTTTGACATGGTTTTCAAAGCATACAATAATGAGGTACCAATTATCAGCGGCGGGATGAAGGTCAGGGGTTGGGAAAAAGTATCAGGTAATATATATAAAGCCCGTCTTGACAGAAATACAAAACTGCGGTCTCTTTTTGTTAATGGCGTGCGAATGCGTATGGCAGGTTCTGAGGGAACAATTACCGGAAAAGGCAGCTATGGGAGTTACGAAGTGAAGGGAACTGAATCCTGGGCACTTGGAGCAGGACAGGCGGTTGAAGGTATTATGTTCTCTTCTTCTGATATTGGAGTGTACAGGAATCCCGACGATATCGAACTTGTCCAGTTCCGGCAGTGGACTGAGAAAATCCTCTGTGCAAAGGAAATGGAGAAACAGGGTGAGATGATTATTATCAAATTGCAACAGCCATATGGTGCCATTGCAACAAACCTTGCCTGGGCGGGAAGGATAGATTATGACAGGGCATTTCTTATCAGGAATGCGTTTGAATTACTGGACCGGCCGGGAGAATTTTATTTCGATAAAAGTGCAAAAACCCTTTACTATTACAGTCAGGGAGAAGATATGAATACGGCAGAAGTGATTGTTCCAACCACCGAAGGACTGATACGTATATATGGAGAATCAACAGAGTCTCACGTACATAATCTTAGATTTGAAGGTATCACTTTCTCATATGACGACTGGGGACTGATGAAAGTTGAAGGATCTTCGGGATTTGCAGGTATCCAAAGTCTTGGTCTGGCAGTAAAGTATGTTCCGGATGGCAACTGGCATCCGACACATTATAACAGCATTGATATTCCTCCTGGCACTGTTGATATGAAAAACTGCAGCAATATAAAGTTCATACGGAACCGTTTTGAACATACAGGTTCGGCAATTTCAATAAGCATGGTTAATGATGTTACCGGTTGTGAGGTAAGCGGCAACTATTTTTATGATCTGCCGGGAAATGCTGTAAACACCGGTCATCCCCAGCATTACAGGATAGGTGATGGCGATATCTATAAATCAGGCATTGAGGGCATATGCAAAAACATAAATGTCACCAATAATTATATAAGAGGTTCTGGAAGGGATTTCCGGCAGGTAGAAGCAATTACTGCTTATTTTGTCGAGAATGTAAAGCTTGATCACAATGACATAAGTGGTACTCCATACGGGGCGATCGCCTGTGGCTGGTGGTGGGGTAATTCGGAGATTCCTCCTTCAACAGTGGCACGTAATAACTCGGTGAGTTTTAACCGGGCCGGAAATACACACCAGGTACTTGATGATGGTGGCATTATTTATGCCCTGGGAGAACAGCCGAATACAGTTATTACACGTAATTACCTGTTTAACGGCCCACGATGCATATATCCCGATGACGGTTCAGCATATCTAAGGATAAGCGAAAATACAATTGATAATCCGACTTTCAGTGAATGGCTTTTTATCTGGTCACCAAGATGTCATGATAATATTATCGACAGAAATTATGTACATGACAATCTGGCCATGGATAACGGGACCAATGACAGGCTGACCAGTACAACCAATTTCAGGCTTGAAAAGTTTTCCGGTGAGGCAGCCAGGATAATGTCAGAAGCGGGAATAGAGGATGAATATAAAGATATCATACCTGAAACAGAACCTCCGGTGATAATGCTTTATCCTCCCGATTTCATGGTAAGGAGCAGAATGAGATGAATGTCCGGAGAAACAGTCTGACAAGATTTTTAGTTACCCTGATCCTTTCCGGATTTACGGGCTGTCTTATTTTTTGCCAGACAGGATTTAATCCTGTTCCGGAGGCACAAATGCAAAAGATCCATGACGAGATCAAGACACCGTTCAAATATGGCCTGGTCATTGTTCCGTCTGATGATTCAGAGAAAGCAGATTGCCCTGCAGTTTTCAGGAAAAACGGTCTTTGGTATATGACCTATATTGTTTTTGACGGGAGAGGTTATGAAACCTGGCTGGCAAAGAGCAGAGATCTGCTAAGGTGGGAAACACTTGGACGGATAATGTCATTCAGCGATACCTTAAGATGGGATTCCAATCAGGCTGCAGGTTACCCTGGATTATACGATACCAGATGGGGTGGAAGTTATAAGTTGAGAAAATATTCCGCGAAATACTGGCTCTCATATCTTGGCGGCAGAGTTACCGGGTATGAATCCGGTTTGCTTTCTGTTGGGATAGCTTGTACCGGAAAAAACCCGGGGAAAGCTCATGAGTGGGAACGTCTTGCTAATCCGGTACTGATGTCAACCGATAAAGATGTCCGGTGGTGGGAAAATGATAAACTTTATAAGAGTACTGTTATACGCGACAAGTCACTTTTAACAGGGCATCAGTTTGTTATGTATTACAATGCACATGGTGACAGTATTGCTCCGCAGCGTGGAGCCGAAAGAATAGGAATGGCACTCTCGGATGATATGATCAACTGGAAAAGATTCATGGAAAATCCGGTACTGAACCATCACAGAGGAATAACAGGTGATCCTTATATTCAGAAAATTGGCGATATTTGGGTTATGTTCTATTTCGGTGCTTTCTGGAAACCTGATCAGAATATTGCTTTCGATAATTTTGCCTGTTCCTATGATCTTGTTAACTGGACTGACTGGGAGGGAGTAAAACTGATTGAGCCAACTGAAGATTATGATGACCGGTACGCTCATAAACCATGCGTTGTCAAATGGAGAGGAGTG
>CAYQZL010000176.1:0-8602 GCA_964421975.1 uncultured Rikenellaceae bacterium | reverse complement strand
TCATTTTCCTGTTTTTTTCAGGATGTTCCAGGCAGGATGAACCTCCGTTGCCTGAGAATCCACAGATTCTGGTGCTTATGTATCATAAAATAGCCAGGGGTGAAGCTGAGAACCTTTATGAAAGGAGCAGTGTCAGATTCGAAAATGACCTTAAATACTTGATTAACAATAATATATCTGTTATCAGTTTTGATGACCTTGAAAAGATAAAGGCATCCGGGAAGATGCCTGAAAATCATTCTGCAATCATCACTTTTGACGATGGTGATCGTTCCTGGTATGACATTGCAGTTCCTCTGTTAAAAAGATATGCATTGAAAGCAACTTTTTTTCTATGGGTTGAAAAAATCGGAAGCAATTCGTTCCTCAGCTGGAATGAGATTCAATATATGAGCAATATAATGTACCAGGGAGGAATTAAACCTTTTGTTTTCGGATCGCACAGCTATTCACATCCGTTTCTTCTGGCAAATAAAGATAATTATGAAAAATCGGAAGATTACCTGGTATTTCTTAACTGGGAGCTTAAACGATCAAAAGAAGTTATTGAGGAACATACACCGGGACTGGTCAGTATTCTTGCTCTTCCATATGGAGATGGGGCAGGTGATCCCGATATAATCGCATCAGCAGCGAATAACGGATATAAATTCATAAGAACGTCAAGGAATGATGCAATAGATGATATTTCCGGACTGGATCTGTTCAATATTCCAAGTCTGCCAATGCTTGACAATACGGAACAGGATGAAATAGGATATTATCTTGAGCACTGATCCTTATCCCAGATCCGAATCAGAAATAATTTAATCAGCAGAAGGGGAGAGAAGGCCATCTGAATTAAGACTGTGATAACTTGTATTAATACATTTAAAATATCCTATTTGACATAATATTAATTATAGGCAAATAGATATTATATGGAGTTTGACTTCCCTATGAGTCTTTACAAAACAGAAATGAGCCTTACGGCTCACTTCTGCAACTAAATCAATAAGCTTGAGAAAATGCAGCAGCTATCATCCTTTCCGGATCTCGTCCTTTATCCTCTGAATATGTCCGCGCCCAAGTCCCTTGACTTCGCAACCGAGCTGGAAATAGCGTTTTATCTTCTCATCAGATAAGATTCCGAAGCAATCTATTATTGCAGCCGGTTTTCCGATAGTCTTAACTACCTTATCGGGATCCAGATCGAGATAAGCTTTATGAGGAACTGCAAGTATCACGGCATCAGCATCTTTAAGGGCTTTATTCATGTTTTGTTCGATACGTATCTCTTTAAGTTTTTCCTGGTTACGGAAGAAACGTGCTTTACTCTGTCCGACACCCGGGAATGAATCCTGCTGTTCAAATTCCCACCAGTGTTCTACATACGGATCATGCACCTTTATTTCGGCACCCATTTCAGTAAGTTTTCTGATCACGATTTCTGATCCGCTGTATCTCGTATCACCCACATCTTCACGATATGCAGCTCCAAGCACCAGTATATCGGCTCCTGCGATCGGCTGACCCATATTTCTCAAGGCATCCCGGGTAAGCTGGCCGACGTGCAGACCACGTGTATCATTTATATCGATGGCCATTGGTGTGATTTTGAATATATCATCCTCAAAACCAAGTATATGCTTATATGCCCAGACACCCAGACCTCCGTCTTTGGGCAGGCAGTATCCGCCAATACCCGGTCCGGGGAAAATCATATTGCTATGCGTCGGACGCATTTTAATTGCCTTAATGACCTTAATGAGGTCAACACCGTTACGCTCCGCATAAAGGCTCCATTCATCAAGAAATGCGAGGATTGTAGCCCTGTAACTGTTCTCAACTATTTTAGCGGTTTCAGACTCGATGGGTCTGTCCATAACTGTAAGCGGAAATTTTTCTGTATTCAGCACCTCGGTAAGGAATTTCTCAACTCTCTGACGTGCTTTTTCATTGGTTCCGCTGCACACTCTCCAGAAATCACGGATACTGGCAACATAATTACGTCCGGGCATAACCCTTTCATAACTGTGTGCAAGCAGGGGATCACTTTTAATACCACGCTTTTTGAATACTTTCTTCATTATCGGATAAGCCACCTGTTCGGTGGTCCCGGGTGCAACTGTTGTTTCAATCAGAACAAGCGCTTCAGCCGGAATACGTTCAGCAATCTCATGAAGTGAAGCTTCAAGTGCAGCCATGTCAGTCTGCCCATTTCTTACATTGCCAAGTTCATTTTTAAGATAATCACACTGAACATCAACCACAACCGCATCGGCAAGTTTCAATACATCATAGGTATATGTTGCTATAAGAGTCTTCTTTTCCTTAACACATCTTGCAATCATGGGATCAACTTCCGGATCTTCAGCTTTAACTGGTGAAACACCCCGGTTCAGCAGAGGTATCTTCCAGTAGCTGCGTGCACTGGGACGTTGCATTCCGATAACGAACTTCGAGGATTTCCCGCTCTTTTTATCAACAGTATCAGCTACTATGGCAGCCATAACGGCACCGACAAACCCTACTCCCATCACAACTACAATCTCACGGCCTTTTGCTCTTTCTTTAGTTACTATCTTTTGCAAACGGTCAAATTCAGCCTGATAATCTTCGGGTTTAGGTAACTTGAATTTTTCACCGCCCGGACTGATCGAAAATTTTTCACTCATGTTTTGTATTGTTTTGGTTAATTAATAATTTTTTATCTGGCCGCTAAAGATATGAATGTTTTGATGATCTGATATTTATGCGGTTTTGATTTTTGATGAAAAGCAGAAGAACAATGATTTTCGATTGGTTTGGCAGGATTAATATTGCTTCTTCGTGGCATACAGGAAAAAATTTCCCTATTTATACGTACATTTTGTCGAGTGGTTACTTGAATATGTAATATTTCCCACAACATTCGTCTCGGATCCCCGGTTTTCCTGTTCAAAAATCCTGACCTCTTCGATGCTTACATCACACAATTCATGTGTGGTCTGGATCATTGATGGATATCCTTCAACAGGCTGATCAGTGGTAATGATCCAGGTTATGACACACTCATAACAGTCATTTTTCCTTTCAGAACAGGCCCACAACAATATTATAAAAACCAGGCATTTTAAATATTTCATAAAAATGATATTCAATATTGAATATTTATGTTCCTATACCTTTATTATATATATAGTACAAATATAGCAGAGTGAAACAATAAGTGCATTATAACAGATATAGATTATTATTCTCCAAACCCTATCCCGGGTACTTACCACCCGGGATATCCTTTTACAAATCTGAAAAGATGGATGATCCATCCAAATCAATATGTCGGTAGTTACCGCAAAAATGTGAAAAACCAAACACTAAAAAACTGTTGGTTAAATTTTGTATTTGATTATTGCTTTTCATAAATTGTATCTAATACCACAATGAAAATAATCTTTAATTAGCGTTATTTTCAATTTTAAATTATTAATCACATGATAATATTAAATCAATATTAACTAATTGAATATATTAAAATTATGCATCATTCTCCAATGATAAATCTCAATAAATTGAATGAATATATAATAAAGATGATACATGGACCTTGATAAATAGAACCTCAGAACCGGAAAAAATTTCCGTATAAAAATTCAATTTAAATACTAACCTGATAATTATCATATAATGAATAAAGTGAAATTTCTCATTGATTTTATAATCAATACTTTTTTACAAATTAAACTGGCCATATATTTTATTGCTTTATTATTGATAACCTCAACTTTACAAGTAAATGCAATATCTGACACATGTACAGGGCCCGATTTATTCCCGGATTTGAATGGAGAGACACTGACACTAACTTTTACAGAAAACAATGAATACATTTCGGTTCAGCAAATCATGGTAAGAGGTAAGATCACAGATGATCAATCCGGTGACGCTATGCCGGGTGTCAATATTCAGGTAAAAGGTACAACTATCGGTACAATAACTGACTCCTCAGGGAATTACTCATTATCAGTAACGGACAGGAATTCAATTCTGGTGTTTTCATTTATCGGTTATATTCAGCAGGAGGTTCCGCTGGAAGGCCGTACAATACTTGATATAGAACTTATAAGTGATATTAAAGGATTGGATGAAGTTATCGTCGTAGGTTACGGTACCCAAAAAAGAAGTGACATTACAGGAACAGTCTCATCTTTAGGAAAGGAGAGACTTCAAATGGTTCCTAATTTAAATATAGCTCAAGCTATTCAGGGTGCTGTTCCAGGAGTCATGATACAGACTTCTTCAGCAGGTGCATCTCCCAATGAAGTGATAATGGTAAGGGGACGTAACTCAATAAAAGCCAGCAACAATCCTTTAATAGTTGTAGACGGAATACCCTATGAGGGTAATATTCGTGATATTAATCCAAATGATGTTTTATCAATTGAAATTTTGAAGGATGCATCTTCAGCTGCAATTTATGGGTCAAGAGGTGCTAACGGGGTTATACTGGTTACAACAAAGGAAGGGACTGAAGGAAAAATGACGGTTTCATATGATGGTTATTATTCAGCTCAGAGATATGTCGATTTACCGGAAATTATGGACGGAGCTGAGTTTTATGATTTCAAAATGACACGTTTGCCATCTATGATGACTCTGGAAGAAAAGGCTATCTATGAAGCCGGAACATGGGAGAACTGGTATGATCTGCTTCTACGTAATGGAAATGCTCATCAACACAACCTGGCAGTATCAGGAGGAACTCAAAATTCGAAATATTATATATCAGGTGGATTTTATGATGTTAAGGGATTAACCGTAAATGATGATTACCTCCGTTTAACAAACAGAATCAATGTCGAGACAAAAATCAAATCCTGGTTAACGCTTGGAACGAGAACTCAGTTCTCATTTGAAGACAGAAGTGGTTCGGGCCCCAGCTGGAGTAGTGCCTACAATATGAATCCTCTGACTCGTGCATATGACGAGGATGGGAATCTCACTATTTATCCATGGGAAGGTAATTTTTATTTTGCAAATCCGCTTGAGGGTACATTGTTTAAAAACATAGATGAAGCATTCCAGATCATTACTAATAATTTTGCTATAATAGATGTCCCCTTTATCAAAGGCCTCAGTTATAGGATTAATACCGGTTTCAGATTCAGGTTTTCAGACACAGGAACATACAGAGGAAGGAATACCAAGACCGGATCGGACGCACAGGGTAGTTCTGACACTAACCGGTCAAGAAATAACAACTCAGTAGTTGAGAATATCCTGACTTATAATAAGGATTCTGGCAGACATAATATTTTTGCCACATTTGTATATAGTTTTGAAGGTAATAAAAGCAGCTCTAATTCTCTCTCTGCCAGAGGTTACCCGCATGATTTCCTTTCATGGTATTCTGCTGCACAGGCTGAGCTTATTTCACCAAGCTATTCATATAATGAAACTAACCTGATTTCACAGTTGCTCAGGTTAAATTATACCTATGACAGCCGGTATTTATTAACACTTACCGGCAGAAGAGATGGGTATTCCGGTTTTGGTGCAAAAACAAAATGGGGGATCTTTCCATCTGTTGCATTAGCATGGAATCTCGCCAATGAATCGTTTTTTCCCTTAAAAGAAATAATTAATGTGTTTAAATTAAGGATGTCATGGGGATTAAATGGAAATCAGGCGGTAGGTGCTTATGAAACAATTTCCCGGCTCGAAGAATACAATATGGTTGATAACAAAGTGACAATACCTGGTTACAGACCAAGCGTTTTAGGGCAGGATAATCTGGGATGGGAATCATCAAGAACCTTAAACTTTGGTATTGATTATGGTATTCTCAATAATAGAATTACAGGGGATATAAATTATTATAAAACAAATACCCAGGATCTGTTATTGAACAGAACCATATCTCCGGTCCATGGAATTACATCGATCACCCAGAATATAGGTGAGACACAAAATGTCGGAATCGAGATTTCTATCGTTTCAAAGAATATAGTATCAAATAAATTTCAGTGGTCAACCTCTGGTAACTTGTCATTCAATAAGAACAAAATCATTTCGCTATATGGAGTATTGGATGAGAATGGCAGGGAAGTTGATGATGTCGCTAACGCGTGGTTTATCGGTAAACCGATCAGAGTCAATTATGATTATGAGTGGATCGGAACCTGGCAACTTGACGAGATAGAGGAATCCTCAAAATGGAATAATTCACAACCGGGATTTGTTAAACTCAAAGATGTCAATGGTGATTATATATTGGATGCAAATGACCTGCAGATACTTGGTCAGCAGGACCCAAAAGTTATATGGGGGATGACTAACTCCTTTTCTTACGGTAATTTTAATCTTGAGGTTTTTATACATGGAGTTCACGGAGTTACGGCAAATAACAGTCTGATGACAGATAATGTGACTGCAGAAGTTCGCCAGAATACGATGAAAAAGAATTGGTGGACACCTGATAATCCTACTAATGATTGGGTGATGAACCACATTAATGCAGAAATAATGGGAGGAATAAATGCACAGGGAAGATATTATCAGAATGCAAGCTTTGTGAGGATAAAAGATGTTTCCTTCGGCTACAATCTTCCGGGAAATCTGTATGAAAAACTGGGATTAAATAACTTAAAGTTATATGTAACAGGAAGAAACTTATTTACTTTCACTGAATGGATTGGACTGGATCCTGAAATTACAAACCAAAGATCAACACCATTACAGAGAGAATACGTATTCGGGATAAACCTGAGTTTCTAAAATCAGTTTTAATCAATTAATGAAAATTAACTACCATGAAAAACATAGTATATAAAATCCTGGCAGGTTCAATAGTGCTGATCCTTCTGGCGGGTTGTTCTGAAAATCTCCTTGATGAGAAGCCTCCCCAGATAATATCAACTGAATCACTATATACAAGTCTTGCTGGTTTTGAAGCAGGTTTAAATGGCCTTTATGCAACTCTGAGGCAGGAAAGGCAAACTACAAGAGATATTGAGTTGCGAGCCGGAATGTTCTTTGGGGGTACTGATAATCTGGTCTCAAATTACAAATCAAGTTACGGTTTCAATTTCATAACTCAACGCTGGGGAGATTCCAATAATCCTATGGAAGAATTCTTTTCTGACACCTTTACCTGGCTCTACAGTACAGTCAATGCCGCCAATACAATTATCAATCAGGCAGAAAACAGAACTGATATTGACTGGTCAGGAGAAGGAAACACTGAAGAAGAGAATAAAAACAGGGTGATAGCTGAAGCAAAAGCTCTCAGAGCATGGGCTTACAGACATCTGTCATATGGTTGGGGTGATGTTCCACTCTCTCTGGAAGAATCACTTGGTTCAAATATTAAAACAGATTGGGAAAGAGCACCCTTGAAAGAGGTAAGAAGACAAATTATCTCAGATCTTCTTTATGCAGAAAAATATATACCAATACAACCAGATTTAAGAGGCAAAATAACTAAAGGAGGAGTTCAACATTATCTTGCAGAAATGTATCTGGCTGTCAGGAAACCCGATAGTGCATTATTCTGGGCCGATAAAGTAGTGAATACACCACAATACAAGCTGATAACCGAAAGATATGGTGTCAGGAAGAACCAGCCCGGCGTTGCATTTATGGATATGTTTTATGAGGGGAATGAAAACCGGGACCAGGGAAATACAGAAGCCTTATGGGTTTGGCAATATGCCCTTAAAACTCTGGGTGGTGGTGAAAATGTTACAAGAAGATATCATACAAGCCGGTTTAGCGACTGGGTAATTGGTGGTGTCAGAGCTTTACAGGATACTTATGAACGTGGTGGAAGGGGAAGATCAAGGCAGGCTCTGACTAAATGGTCAATAGACCTTTACGAAGAACAGGATGACAGAGCAACAAATTATGCGATAAGGAAATTCTTCATTTTAAAAGATGCCGCAGAAAATGCACCTTATCCTGCAGACAAATTACCCCCGGGATACATATACGGAGATACAATCTGGTTTGACTGGTCACAAGATATATCAACAACCTATTCGCAGATCCCAAACTGGCCATTTTCCAGAAAGTGCGAGGGTACAGATCCAGATTATGTGGGTGGGGGTGGCCAGTATAATGATCTCATATACATTAGATTAGCAGAGACTTACCTTCTCAAGGCAGAGGCAGAACTACTTCTGGGAAGACCTGCAGATGCGGCCAATACTATAAATGCCGTGAGGAGAAGATCAAATGCCAGTGAAATTAATTCAGAAGATATCGATTTAGATTTCATTCTTGATGAAAGATCACGGGAATTAGTAATGTAAGAAACTCGAAGATGGACTTTACTTCGTACAGACAAATGGTTGGAAAGAGTTAAGCTATATAATAAAAACGGAGGCCATCTGATCTCTCCAAGGGATACAATTTTTCCAATTCCCCAGGTAGTAATTGATGCAAATCTGACAAAACCAATGCCCCAAAATCCAGGCTGGGATTAATATATCTTGTTCCCTTTTTCTTAGATAAGAGGACGTAAATGAAATCAGCTGCATTTAAGAACAACTTGTTCTCGGATGCTGGCTGATTTCTTTTTTAATTGTAATTTTAACCATTTCATTCTATTAATTAACTATGACATCTATAAAGAAATCCA
>CAYQZL010000175.1:0-8606 GCA_964421975.1 uncultured Rikenellaceae bacterium | reverse complement strand
TTTCAGAGTTTCAGGCTTTGCCAGCCGAAGCTTTCTTTGACCTCCGTAGCCTTGGCAAAGGAGGTGGCGAAGGCTGGGTTTCAGAGTTTCAGGGTTTCAGAGTTTCAGGGTTTCAGTGGTTCAGTGATCAATCAGTTTCATATCCTGCAGGACTTTCCTTAGTTTGATCCTTTCTTCATTGCTCATAGGTCCTGCCGGGGGCATACACGGGCCGGCTTCTATTCCGAGTATTGTAAGTGATTCTTTGATAACTGCAGGGAAGGTACCCAGTGAAAATGCTATCCGCAGTGGGGCCAGGCGGAACTGAGCTTCAAGCGAACCCTGAAAGTCTCCCTCAATGAACTTTTCATAAATCTCCGCACACAGGTGCGGTGCGACATTTGCACATGCTGCTATGGACCCGGTGGCACCATAACACAGTCCTCCATAAATGAGTGTATCCCGACCCATCAGTACGGAAAAATTTTCTATATGGCGTGTCAGACGGATATACTCTGCGCTGATTGTCATATCGCCTGAAGAATCCTTTATGCCGGCAATATTGGGTACTTCAGCCAGTAAGGCTACCGTGGAAGGGGAAAGGCTTACTGATGTTTTCGGCGGATTATTATAGAGTATAACAGGCAGATCTGTGTTTCCTGCAACTGTTTTATAATGATTAATCAGTTCTTCCTGCTTTGGTGAAAGGAACATCGGTGTAAGTATGGAGACTGCATCAACCCTGCATTCTTCTGCTATCTCTGTGAGCATGACCGTTTCACGCGTTGTAATACCATTGGTGCCGGCATAAACCGGTATTCTTCCCCGTGTTTCATCCACAGCTGCTTTATAAATGTCGCGTTTTTCTTCAGGATCAAGCCCGTAAAACTCCCCAGTTGTACCTACAACGAAGAGCCCATGAACACCATTGTCAATCAGGTAGTTCAGTAGCTTACGGAATGCTTTTTCATTGAATTTCCCGTCATCTCTAAGTGGTGTTATAACAGCAGGTATGATACCCTTTGGTTTGAATGCGGTCTTCATTTTATTTTATCTTATCAAACACGGTTTCTTATTATCAAATTTCCATCCCGGTATCAGGTATTGCATAGCAACTGAATCGTCTCTTGAACCTGAGGGCAGTTTATTATAAAGAGCGTTCGCTTTTTCAACCTGTTCCATGTCTATCTCGATGCCAAGTCCTGGTTTTTCAGGTACATCGATCATTCCGTTCTTTATTTTGAGCGGGTCCCTGGTGAGTCTTTCCTCTCCTTCCTGCCATATCCAGTGGGTATCCAGAGCGGTTATTCTGCCGGGAGCTGCAGCCCCGGCATGAACTATCATGGCAAGGGAAATATCAAAGTGATTATTGGAATGTGAACCCCAGGTTAGTCCCCATTCATCACATATCTGTGCAACCCTTACTGCTCCCTGCATAGTCCAGAAATGGGGATCGGCAAGGGGGATGTCTATTGAATGCAGCTGGATGGCATGTCCCAGCTGCCTCCAGTCAGTAGCGATCATATTTGTAGCAACGGGGATTCCTGCAGCTTTCCTGAATTCAGCCATTATCTCACGTCCCGAATAACCACGTTCAGCCCCACAAGGATCTTCGACATAAGCAAGTATGTTCTGTCTGCCCCTGCACAGATTTACTGCCTCATCAAGCGACCATGCACCATTAGGATCTATGGTAACCCTTGCACACAGGAACCTTTCCGCTATTGCCGCAACTGCCTGTATTTCCTCGTATCCGTTCAGTACACCGCCTTTCAGCTTAAAATCCTTAAAGCCATATCTATCCTGTGCAGCTTCTGCCAGTCGGAGTATAGCTCCGGCTGTAAGTGCTCCTTCCCTGCGTAACCTCTGCCAGTCGTTTTTATGACCCTTACCCGAAGAATAGGGAAGATCTGTTTTCATTCTGTCTCCGATATAGAAAAGGTATCCGAGCACCGCTACCTTTTTGCGTTGCCGGCCACTGCCCAGAAGCGCTGCTACCGGGACATCAAGAAATTGTCCCAGGAGATCGAGGAGGGCTGTCTCTATTGCCGTAAGGACATGTATTGCAATTCGCTGATCAAATGTCTGGTTACCCCTTCCCCCGGAATCCCTGTCGGAATACTTATCCCTGATGTCTTTAAGAATATCGTTATAAAGACCCAGTCTTTTTCCAATGACAAGATGCTTGCTTTCCTCAAGAAGCTCTCTTATTTTCTCACCTCCCGGCACTTCACTGACACCCGTATTTCCGGCATTGTCTTTCATTATGACAATATTACGGGTGAAGAAAGGTCCATGTGCACCGCTGAGGTTCAGCAACATACTGTCGCGACCTGCTACAGGGATCACTGTCATTTCGGTTACTACCGGTGCTCCTTTAACTGGTTTCATATTTGATTCTGATTTACAGTTATTGTTTTTAGTTGGCAGTAGGCAGTTGGCAATTTCACAACTC
Organism: uncultured Rikenellaceae bacterium; assembly: GCA_964421975.1. Taxonomy (GTDB): domain Bacteria; phylum Bacteroidota; class Bacteroidia; order Bacteroidales; family VadinHA17; genus LD21. The sequence continues at coordinate 6,172 of CAYQZL010000175.1, read as the reverse complement.
ATAACTCACTACTCACCCCTCACCTCATCTCCCCCTCACCTCTTCACCTCCACCTTCGCCAGTTTCTCATAGAACCGTATAATGCCCCCGTGATCATTATCACCCATTCCATCAACTTTAAGGGCTTGCATAATTTCCATTACTGCTGATGTGAGAGGAAGCGGTACACCGACTGCATGGGATGCTTCGAGAGCATTCTTAAGATCCTTTATATGCAGGTTTATCCTGAATCCGGGGTTGAACTTCCTGTCCATAACCAGTGGAGCTTTTGCATCAAGCACTGTACTTCCGGCCAGACCTCCCCTTATTGCCTGGTAAACAAGTTCCGGTTCAACACCGGCTTTTTCTGCAAGGACAAGAGCCTCCGACATTGCTGCAATATTAAGGGCCACAATGATCTGGTTGGCCAGCTTTGTTATATTTCCTGCACCGGATGATCCCGTAAGCACTACAGAGCCGGCCATCGCCTTCATAACCGGATAACATTTTTCAAAGACCTCCTTTTTACCTCCGGCCATTACGGACAGGGTTCCCTCAATTGCTTTGGGTTCACCGCCGCTTACGGGAGCATCAAGCATCTCAACTCCCCTGGCTGCAAGTATTACTGATAATTCCCTGCTTACAATGGGAGAGATGGAACTCATATCGATTAATACAGATCCTGGCCTGAAACCTTCAGCAAGACCATTTTTTCCTGTTACAACTTCCTTTACCTGCGGTGAATCGGGAAGCATTGTAATGACTGTCTCACATTCTGCGGCAACAGTTGCCGGGCCTGATGCTTTTCCTGCACCAAGGGAAACAAGTTCCTCAACGGCACTTTCATTCAGATCATAAACAACAAGCTTATATCCTGCTTTAATAAGGTTCTTACTCATGGGTTTTCCCATTATTCCCAATCCTATAAATCCGATCTTTGACATTTTTTAATGATTTTATATTTTTTTCAATTCAAACCTTTGTATCTTACCTACAACGATCACATAGCTTACAACAGCCATAAAGGCATGGAAGCTTACGAATACCAGTGCCCAGCTGAAAGATCCTGTTGCCTTAATTATGTATCCTATTGCAATAGGTGTCACAATACTCGACAGATTACCGAAAGTGTTGAACAAAGCTCCGCTCAGTCCGGTTATTTCTTTCGGAGCAGTATCAGCATTTACTGCCCACCCGAGAGCGCCGATTCCCTTACCGAAATAGGAGAGGGCCATCAGGGCGACCACAATCCATTCAACAGCGGTAAAATTACAAAAAACCATGCTCATGGATATCAGCATACCGGCTACAATAGGTACTTTTCTTGCTACTGAGAGAGAATACCCTTTTCTGAGGAGCGAATCAGAAAATATTCCGCCCAGATTACCTCCGATGAAACCGAATATTGCTGGCAGGACTGCAATGAATCCCGCCTTGAGGATAGTCATTCCCCTTTCCTGTACCAGGTAAACAGGGAACCATGTAATAAAAAAATATGTGATGGCATTGATACAATACTGGGCTACATAAACTCCCAGGAACATCCTGCATCTCAGGAGCTGGCCAAGATATCGCCATTTAGGAGCTGAATCGCTTTTCTTCTTCCCCTTTCCTTCAATATCCATATCGACTAAAGCTCCTCCACTGGTAATATAATCGAGCTCTTTCTGATTGATATAGGGCGATTTTTTTGGTTCATGGACAAATTTCTGCCAGACGATAAGAAAAATAAATCCCACAGATCCCATAAAGATGAATGACCATTTCCACCCATAGGTATGGACAATAAATCCCAGCATCGGAGCAAACAGTACTGTTGCAAAATATTGTGCCGAATTGAATATAGCTGCTGCCGTTCCTGTCTCCTTCGAAGGAAACCATGCGACACTTATCCTGCTGTTTGCCGGGAAAGCCGGAGATTCAGCAATCCCCAGCATGAATCTCAGTGTAAATAAAACGGCAACTGCGGTAAAGCCCGTAAGAGATCCGGTGAATCCTGTAATGAATGTAAAGAATGACCATGAGAACAGGCTTATAGCATAAACGATCCTCGATCCGAACCTGTCAAGAAGCCATCCTGCCGGAAGCTGTGCAAGTACATAAGCCCAGCCGAATGCCGAAAAAATATAACCAAGTGACACTGAATCCAGACCCAGGCTCTTTGAAAGCGCCGGCCCGGCTATTGAAAGAACTGTCCGGTCAGCATAATTTATTGCTGTCGCAAAAAAGAGAAGACTGACAATGACCCATCTGAAATTGGTCTTCTTCTGGTTTTCCGTCTGGTTGTTTAAAGTCATTTCCTTTTTCAGTAAAGATTATAAATGGATCCCTGAATAGAATCGCTATTTACAAAATAATAGATTTCCGGATTCATTTTGTTGATATATTTAACAATTGTTTCCTTTGAATAACCTTTGCGTCCTTTGCGATACCCTTTGTGTTCTTTGCGGTTAAAAAAATCATTTAACCGCAAAGTGCGCAAAGATTTTTACAAAAGACGCAAAGGACGCAAAGGACATTAGTAATTATCGAAAAATGATGGAAGCACCGATCATAATCAAAACAGCGAAAGAAGACAATGTTGGTATCGTAGCAAATACCGGAGGATTAAAAAAGGGTAGCGTCCTCAGTGAAGGGATCATTTTATCAGATGACATCCCCGCCGGCCACAAAGTAGCCCTTACAGTTGTACCCGAAGGAGGAAAGATTATTAGATACGGACAGGTGATCGGTTATGCGGTCAGTAAAATAATGCCGGGAGAATGGGTACACGAATCAAAGATGAGCCTCCCTGATCCTCCGGGCCTGGATTCAATTCTTCTTAATATCAAATCTCAACCTCAACCTCAACCTCAACCTCTTACAGGGTATTCATTTTACGGTTACCGCAATCCTGACGGAACAACAGGAACTAAGAATATCCTTGGTATAACGATCAGTGTTCATTGTGTTGCCGGTTTTACAAAATATATCGTTAAAAAGATAAAAGAGGAATTGCTCCCCCGATATCCTGGTGTTGATGATGTTGTTGCACTGAATCATACTTATGGCTGTGGTGTTGATATTAAAGCCAGGGAAGCGGATATCCCTGTAAGGACCATAAGGAATATCGCATTAAATCCAAATTTCGGTGGACAGCTTCTGATTACCGGACTGGGCTGTGAGAAACTGTCGCCGGAGTGGCTTCTTTCCGGAGATAGAAATAATTCTGATATTACTGATCGTGACATTCTGATACTTCAGGATGAATCGCTTTACGGATTCGGGGAAATGGTTTCTGCCATAATGAAGAAAGCTGATGAACGTCTGAATATCCTCAGTTTCAGGAAAAGGGAATTATGTCCGGCATCCGGGATTATAGCCGGGATGCAGTGCGGGGGCAGTGATGCTTTCTCTGGGATAACCGCAAATCCCGTAGTTGGTTTCGCTTCCGATCTGATTGTCCGTGCCGGTGGAGGTGTGATGTTCTCGGAAGTAACCGAGGTAAGGGATGCAATACATCTGCTGGTTCCGCGTGCCGCCGGTCCTGATGTTGCAAGTGCCCTTATTAATGAGATGAAATGGTATGATGATTATCTCGCAAAATGGGGATCCGACCGCAGCGCCAACCCTGCACCGGGAAATAAAAGGGGAGGACTCAGTAATATTGTTGAGAAAGCCCTGGGGTCGGCGGCAAAATCAGGTACAAGCCCTATCGTCGATGTGCTCTCACCAGGTGAGAGGATTAGACGTAAAGGACTGACATTTGCTGCAACTCCTGCAAGTGATTTTCTTTGTGGTACATTACAGGTCGCTGCAGGAATGAATGTACATGTGTTTACCACGGGAATGGGAACACCATACGGACTTGAAATGGTTCCGGTAATAAAGGTGGGAACAAATTCCAGGCTCAGCAAACGATGGTTTGATATCATAGATCTCGATGCGGGACAGGTTGCACTGGGTGAAAAAACCATTGAAGAAATGGGATGGGAGCTGTTCAATATGATACTTGATGTTGCCAGTGGAAAGAAGATCGTTGCAGCCGATAAGCTCGGACTTCACAATGACCTGGTCATTTTCAATCCCGGACCGGTAACTTAATCCACCGGATCAGATCTAAAAACTGATAGATCCGTTTGCTTCTTTGAGAATTGCGGCAGATCTTGTCAGGGAATTTATCTCTTCCTGATTAAGAGGGCTTTCAATGATCCTGGTCACACCTCTTTCTGAAACAATTGACGGGACACTCAGGCAGACATCATTTATACCGAATTCTCCGTTAAGAAGAGTAGAAACGGTCATTACGCTGTTTTCTCCCCTGAGTATTGCACCTGTTATTCTGACCATTGCAAGTCCCACGGCGAAATGAGTCGAACCCTTATAAGAAATTATATGATAAGCTGATTCTCTTACCTGCTGTTCGATCTTGGCGCGTTCCTGTTTCCAGTTTTCGCATTTTCTGCAGAGAGGACAATATTCGTCGATGTTGATTCCGCCTATATGTGTCATCGACCATGCAGCGAACTCGCTGTCACCATGTTCTCCAAGGATATATGCATGGACATTATGAACATTCACATCGCAATGTTCACTGAGAAGGTGTCTGAAACGTGCACTGTCAAGAACAGTACCCGAGCCGATAACTCTTTCTCTTTCCCATCCTGAACGTTTAAGTGCAACCCAGGTCATTACATCCACAGGATTACTTACGATAAGCATTATTCCTTTGCTATTGTGTTCAACGATATCCCCGGTTATATTTCCGATTATTCCGGCATTTCTGCGGAGAAGGTCAAGACGGGTCTCCCCCGGCTTCTGTGCAGATCCGGCAGTTATAACAATGACTGCTGCGTCTGTATAATCTCCGGGCGATCCTGATCGGATATTGACAGTCGGGAAGAATGGCTGCCCATGGATCAGGTCAAGCACCTGGCCTTTGACAAGGTCCTCATTTCTGTCGATAAGTACTATCTCATCGGCGAGTCCGCTCTGGGCCAGGGCATAGGTGTATGTAGCCCCTACAGAGCCTGCCCCGACAACTACCACTTTCCTTTGAAGGGAAAAATCTGACATGATGATGATTTTTTATAAATATTTAATTATTGCTTTTAATACGGCGGACGGCATGCGGCAACCGGCATCCGTTATCCGGCATCCGGCAACCGGCTTCCGGAATCCGGTATCCGGCTTCCGGCATCCCACTTCCGGTGACCAGCGCTGGATTCAGGTATCTGTAACAGTTACCAGGTTCCCCACCTTCTCTAAAGTTTCGGTGGGTGAAGTAGGGTCTGTCTCACTCTCACCTCTCACCTCTCATCGCTCACCTCTCACCTCTCACCTCTCTGCCTCCTTGTTATAACAACCCCCGTCATTTTTTGTTCCGCAAATTATTTTAGAAGATAAAAATTCTGATTAACCTATTATTTGTTATTTTCGATAGGGATAACAGTACAAAAGTCTGGAAGGAGCATTTTGTAATTCAGGACAAAAATCCTCAGGATGAAATTACTTTTGTGGCTGATGGGACGGTATATTTTAAAAGCATATTAAGGAAAGATAATCAACGGATTTACTTAACCTGTTTTAGTTATGAAAATAAATCTTATGAGAAATAAAACAACATTTATTTTGTTCATTATTCTTTCCTGGCAGGGATACTCCCAATATAAATATGAGAAAGAGCTTCATATAAATGTTTCAGATGTTCCTGTAAATGCATTAGCCTTTGTTGATTCACTGGATTTTAACACAAAGGTAAGATGGTATAAGGAAATGAGCTATGATAAAATATCCTTCGAAGCTAAAACCAGATACAAGGGTGAAAAACACAGCATCGAATTTGCTGAAAATGGATCTTTTGAAGATCTTGAAATTGAAATTAAAGCAAACCGGATACCTGCCGGGGTACTTTCCGGAATAAAAGAATACCTGAATTCAGAGTTCAAAAAGTTTTCAATTCAAAAGGTCCAGATACAGTATACCGGTGATCCGGAACTGATTTTGGAATTTTTCTGGAATAAAAACAATATGGATGTTATCAAAATCCATTTTGAAATAGTTATTTCCACCAGACTGGATGGTTCATTTGTAATGTTTGAATATTTATTTTCACAGAAAGGAGACTTTATACACAGAACACACATAACCATAAAAATGACATACAATCAAGAAAACAGATAATATTCGATACTATATATTTAAATTACTACTT
>CAYQZL010000174.1:0-8806 GCA_964421975.1 uncultured Rikenellaceae bacterium | reverse complement strand
ACCAGTTTCATCTGATCGTTTTCAATTATGATGTCATTTGGATCATTTCTGCTGCCTGCAGTACATGATAGAAGACAGATAAACGCCAATCCTTGAAAAAAAATAGTGAAACGTCTCATTTTAAGTATTTAATCTCCTGAATATATAAATGTTCATAATTTACATAATTCCTTTAAGTTCTACCTTCCCGCCTGCCGTAATATTTCTTCTTAACCACAAAGAGCACAAAGGTTTGCACAAAGAGCACAAAGGTTTGCACAAAGAGCACAAAGGTTTGCACAAAGAGCACAAAGGTTTACACAAAGAACACAAAGGAAAAATAAAGCCTGTTAGTATTTAAAGTTAATTGAATCAGTTAACGCACCATTCTAAAAGAGTCAATAAATCAGGTGACTCCGTTATGATTCTTAAGTATTCGGCGTATCCCCGGGATTTATATACCGATTTCGGAAATTCCATTTCTCTTTCAATCAATTCATCCGGCGCCGGTTTCAGCATTTGGTCAGTAGGATTTGCCACAACAACTTTCCGGGGGGAGATACAGGCAATCAGATCAGGCAGGTCATATCCTTTAAGTACACCTGCTATTCCCCACGAAAAGCCAACCTCATACGGATGTTGTGTTCCGCCTCCTTCACGTTCCGTAAGACCGATCCGGTAAAACCTGTTCAAAGCCACAGAGCTGTATGATAGGAGTGATCCGGAGAGAACGACATATTTAATCGATTTGTCAAAAGCTGCAGCATGAATGAGGGGAAGACACATTTCATTTATTCCAAGAGCACCGATCCCGGATGGATCAATATCGTCGCGGTTTTGCAGATATTGAGCGACCCTGCAAATATCAGCCGCCTGAATACCAGCAATGCTTCTTCCAAGCAGAAGAGCTGTATAGCCCGGTGCAAGGTCGCGTGTTGCCGTGTTTTTTGTTTCACCTGTACCCAGGGGATCAACTGCAGCAACAATGTATCCGTTTTTCACGAGTTGTTCTATTTTGCCGCCAGGCTTTGAATCACTGTCTTTTCCGCCGGGATGGAGATAAATTATACCGTTATGGCTGCCTTTGTCATCATGCGGAACGAAAAGAAGAAATGGAATTATATAATCACCTTCGCCTCTAAGCGCCAGTTTTTCGATATGATATCCGTCTCTCTGATACCGACCGTTGATAAACGGATCTGTATCCGGATCTACAGGCTGGATGAAACCTGAAATCTCTTTTGCCTTAATAAGAACTGACTTAAGATGTGAGGCCGGATCCTTTCTGGCTGTTTTAAGGTTTCCAATAAGCTTTTCGGCTTCTTCCTTATTAACATCGAATATCATCTTTCCTCCGTATGATGTTGATATCTGCCCTGTGGGAGTCACAGTGAGTTCTGCAGCAGACAGAATTTCAACAGGTTCCTCTTCCGGTGATCCCCTCAGGTTGAAATGTTTCATAAAAAAGGCATAGATAGCAGTTCTTATCTTTGGGGTCATCCAGTGTTTTGAATCATCTTCAACCAGCTCAATATTGTCTTTATTCTCGAGTGCATCATAAGCCTTAGCTGCCTCTCCAAATGCTTCTCTTGCTCCCTGAAGTGACAGGTATTCATCCCTTGACACAAACGTCAGTAATGCCGGTTTGGGAGCCCTGACTTCGAGAAGATCCTCAAAAGTGATCCCCTCCGCAACTGCACGAATGAATTCCGTCTCTGCATCCTGGGCTCCTTTCGTCTCCAGCTGTCTCCGGGAAGCTGTCGCCCAGCTGCAGGGTACTGATACTTTTATCCTGTCATCAAATGCAGCAAGATATGATGATACTGTGCCTCCTCCCGAGAAACCTGTAACACCTATTCTACCGGGATCAACATATTTAAGTGACAGAAGAAAGTCTATGGCCCTTATTCCATCCCAAATAAAATACTTTGCTGCAGATAATCCTGTCAGGAAACACTGATTGCCGAAATAGCAGTGCTCAATAACGGAATATCCTATTGAAGAAAATTTGATAGTCGGATCATAATACTGAACATGCTCTCCCTGTCCGGGAGGATCGATTGCGAACACTATTATACCTTTCTTTACAAGATTATGTATGACAGTCTGATAAAGTCCGGCTCTGAAAGAATCCTGATTATGTCCTATTACATTCAGCACTGCCGGAGCCTTCCCTCTTATGCCATCAGGCACAAAGAGGCATCCGGTGACATAAAATTCCGGCATCGATTCATAAACGATTTTCTCTATCCGGTAACCTTTCTTTTTTATAACGCCGGTGACCTGAGCATTCAAAGGTGTCTTTGCAGGAAATGGCCCCACAAGCTCTTCAAGCTTATTTTTTAAAAATTCCTGTCTGGCAAGCCAGTCCTCCCGGCTCTTCATTCCTGCTATTGCTTTATCACGCTTTTCATAATGAATATCTGCCTCCTTTATCAGAAGATTTATGAGCAGGCTTCCGGGATTGTTCCAGCGTATCCACTGGCTGAGAACATTCAGGTTCTCTACACTGTCAATCGGATTCTGTATTGTCCTTGCCTGTCCGGATAGGATCTGGGAAGAAAAAATTCCGGCACCTATGAAAAAGAAAAAATTAAAGGCGGATGTTAAATATCTCTTCATCATGTATTTAGTAATTAACCATTGTCAGGAGTTATAAAATCCCGTGGAATTATTATGACATCAACTGCTTCGTTCTTCTGAGAAGAAGTAAATTTATTAATTTCGATGGATTTTATAAATAGAGATCGTTGATGTAATAATATTTTATGCCCGTAAAATGATTAAAACAGGAAATTACCGCTGGCGGATTGTAGCATTGCTTTTTTTTGCAACGACAATAAACTATATCGACAGGCAGGTTATCGGGATCCTGAAACCTTTTATTGAGAAAGATCTGGGTTGGAGTGAGGCAGACTATGGCTATATCGTTACGGCATTCCAGATAGCTTACGCGATCGGATTATTAGTATCCGGCCGGTTTCTCGATAAATTCGGGACCCGGAAGGGTTATTCATGGGCAATTGTAATCTGGAGCATTGCCGGTATGGCACACGCAGCAGCCCGGGGTGTGGTGAGTTTTGCATCTGCACGATTTGCTCTCGGATTAGGTGAGTCAGCCAATTTCCCTGCTGCCGTAAAAAGTGTAGCTGAATGGTTCCCCAAAAAAGAACGGGCTTTTGCGACCGGACTTTTCAATTCAGGCTCCACTGTTGGGGCAATTATTGCCCCGGTGATCGTATCAGGAATATCCGTTTCTTTTGGATGGCAATGGGCATTTATTATAACCGGAGCCCTTGGATTTTTATGGATTGCTTTCTGGCTGGCCTTTTACAAGGTACCTGAAAAGCATCCCGGAGTTTCAGAATTTGAGCTGCAACATATTTTACAGGACAGAGAGGGAACTGATACCACACTCAGGATAAAATGGATAGATCTGTTTAAATACCGTCAGACAGCTGCAATTTGTACTACCAGGTTCATCTCTGACTGGGTGTGGTGGTTTTTCCTGTTCTGGACTCCCGATTTTTTAAGCAAAACTCACGGCATTAATCTGAAAGAAGTTGTTCTTCCTCTTATAATAATTTATGCTGTTTCGAGTGTCGGTGGGATAGGAGGCGGCTGGATCTCATCAAAATTCATAAGAAGCGGGAAGAGTATCGATTTTGCGCGAAAAACAACTATTCTGATCTGTGCAATGATAGTATTGCCGGTCATGCTTGTATCCCAGGTTACAAACATCTGGCTGGCAGTTATTTTAATCTCACTTGCAGCAGCCGGCCACCAGGGATGGGCATCAAATATCTTTACAATCGTTTCTGATATTTATCCTAAACATGCTGTCGCTTCAATGACAGGAGTGAGCGGATTTGCCGGAGCCGTCGGTGGTGCTTTATCAGCTTCATTTGTAGGACTGATTCTGCAAAGTACAGGAAGCTATTTTCTGATATTTCTTGTTGCTTCTTCAGTATATCTGATCAACTGGCTAATAATTAAAATTTTTGTCAGATCGATCACACCCTTAGCGGTCTGAAGTTATACACCGGTATTTTAATAACGGACCGGATTGAAGCTTTTATAACATGATTATATCCATCACTGGCGATATTCAAGCCATGCATCACGGAAATCAATAATTGTATTCCATGTTGTATCAATTGAAGTGTTGCAACTGGCTGAAAAGATGAACCTGTTTCTGAAAGGTTTCATTCTTGTGAAAAGATTACTGACATATTTAAAGACTTCCTGCCTGGTCTTCAGGTCCCTTGTTTCCATTGCACTTATCCCTCCGGTAATTATGAAATTGTCAGATGTCAGCTGCATTGCTTCATCAAGTTCCACATCACCTAACGGAGGGAACGCAACTCCCTCGAGACCATCTACTTTAAGTGAATCTATAAGTTTCAGGTTACCTTTCTGATCTCCGCATGCGTGAATAAAGAATTTTGCACCATGTTCATGACATATTGAGCTCGCTTTTTCATAAAATGAAGCTGAATATGCTTCAACATACTGGGGAGGATGAAACATAGTATCGAGATTGTCCATTGACATTATCACCTTCACGCCATTGGAGACAGTCTGTTTTACCAGGTCAAGCTGTGCTTCTTCATGGATATCCATAAGTCTTCCGGCAAATTCAGGCTGATCCATAAGGAAATATACCGAATTAACGGCACCCATTGTGAGATGGAGCATTTTCAGGGGACTGAAGAAATCTCCCACGATAACTATCCCCTGGTCACCTGCTTCATTCTTTGCCTTTTCAAATTTCTCCCTGTTGAATTTCCATTTCCTGGAAGTAACAAATTGTTCAAATAAACCTGCCTGCTCTTTATAATCATTGATCAGGAATTCTTTCTGAACAATGGTTGACTCATCAAAGAGATACACTAATTTCTCCGATAACCTGCCTGTTCTTAAATGATATTCTTTATCGGTTATTTTATTCCTGTTATCAAACTGTACCGATACTTCAACATTATGATCTTCAAAATATTCATCACAGATCCCTCCAAACCAGTATTCGTCCTGTATACAATAGATATTACGGCTGAATATATCCACCCCCAGGTATTTGATCATGTCAAGCTGATTTTCGCACCCTGTCAGTTCTTCCGGAAGTATGCCATGGTTCCTGTGATGTGCGAACCATTGCCAGTAATTGGGAGCAAAAACAATCCTGGATGGCTCCTGTCTGGAAAGTATCCTTTCAATATCAGACCCGGGATTTTGATTCATATCTGGCTGTCGTAATTGATTCAGTGGTTACAGTTCATGGTTTTCCTGTGCGATCCTGGAGTACTTTGAGTATCATTGTTATCTGAGCAATTATTTATGAATAATGTCCGGACTTCCATCCCTGATGGTAACTGTTTTACCTGACTCTCCGCGGGAATAACAATCCCTTATCAGGATTTTTTTCGATTTTTCAACAATAATCAATGATTCAGTACTTTCCTCCCGGTCAGCTTTCAGATCTGAGATCCTGGAGTTGTTAACATCGTTCAGAATCAGGGCGGGACGGCAATCAGTCTCCGTGTAAGATAATTCAACCTTATCCATAGTCAGTCCTGTAACATGTCTGCAAAAAAATCCATAAGCCGGCAGTGTACCAAACATGCCAAATTCCGGATATTTGTCAGGGAATTCTTCAATTTCCCTGTTCACGAGGTCTGCAGTGCCACCTCCTTTAAAGCTGAGCCTGATATTATTAAGGGAAATGTCCCTGGCAGGGAAGGAGGGCAGACCGGTGATTGAACAACCCGTACTGCCAACTTCTGTTGCCTGTATGTTACTGATCATAACATTGAACAGGCTTCCCATTCCGGGTTTCTTCAGATCATTTTTTGCTTCCTGTCTGTTTGTATATGCTTTCGGATTGTTCTCCATGAAGGGTCTTGCACGGTTACCCAGTCTGATGAAAATTGCGCAACCAACAGTATGCATATTTACATCAGAAACTGTAATATTGTTCAACGATCCTCCATCTACCATTTCCAGAGCTATGCCTGCAAGCCGGTTATCATGGATAATGCAATTATTCAGACTTATATTATGGAAATCACCGTTCGATTCGGTTCCCAGCTTAAAGGCATTGCAGTCTGAACTCATTACGCAATTTGTTATTGTGATATTCCTGCACGGTTTGTCGAGAGTGCTCTTGAGTACAATCGCATCATCCCCGCTGATTATGTTGCAGTTTGATATCCTGACGCCATCGCAGGCATCAATATCAATACCGTCATTATTTGAATTAACCCTGCTGTTTACAGTAATACCGTCAATATTCACATTTCTGCAAGACAAGTAATGCTGTACCCACATGGGAGAATTGATTATTGTTATATCTTTCACTATAACATTTTCACAATTGATAATACGGATCATGTAAGGCCGCATTTTATACGAATCGAAGATATTTGCCTTTCTGATTTCATCAGAGACTTTAAAAGATGCACCATTACCGTCAATTATTCCGTGACCTGTAATAGCAATATGCTCCAGGTTTTCACCGTAAATAAGACTCTTGTTGGTATAATTATCGGTATAGGATCTTATTCCGGATTCCACAACCGGATAATCGCTTAAATTCTTACTTCCTTCGATCACAGCTCCTGATTCCAGGTTAATTGTGATAAAGCTCTTAAGGAATATTGTTCCTGTAATATATTTCCCTGCCGGAAAGTGAACAGTACCACCCCCTTTTTCCGCACAATCGTCGATTGCTTTCTGGATTGCCTTAGTGCAGATGGTCTCTCCATTGTTGACAGCCCCGTAATCCATTACATTAAAAAATGGATCATGAGCAGATCCCTGAAGACAGAGTAATAAAAGTATTGTTGATATCAATATTCTGTTCATTTGAGAAGTTTGATTATTTATAGTACTTCTTAAAAATTGCTGCTATGTTTTGAGCCATTTGTCGAACCAGCTGAAAGCCTCTTTCTGCATTAATGCATCAAACTTATGTGGACCAGGATAATATGAACATTTATATTTATCATCTGCACCAGCTTTAAGATAGATTTCAGCCAGAATACCATCGGCTCTTTTCATCTCATCGATTGTATATAATGCATCTTCAGTATCATTTAAAACAAGCGTCGGGAGGGGGACCCTTAATCCCAGGATTTCCGGAAAGTCGAGTTCATTTGGAAGTATTGGTACATAAGTCATCCATGTATGTGTGAATGATTTGTTAAGAAGAAAATCCTTCCATGTTGTCATAAATCCGACACACACTGCACATTTGATCCTGCTGTCAAATCCTCCGGCGAATACTGTTCTCATACCTCCTCCTGATAATCCGGCACATCCTATACGCTGATCATCAACATCATCTCTTGAGCACAGAATATCAATAGCTTTCATATCCTCGGCCAGAAATACACCCGGCCAGGTCGTTCCGGCACAGAAAAGAGATTTTGCCATAATATGTTCATGCTGACCGGCCCAACTGTTATATGCTTCAATATTTTGGGGATTTTCGGGATCTTTGTCGGTCAGCCCCTGTCTCTGAGATGCTGGTACATCCTGCATCATTACCCGCCTGCTTGCAAAAGGAAAGGCATCAGGCACAAGCACTACATAACCTTTTCGGGCGATCTCGTTTGCCCATGCTTTTCCTTCATAATATTCTTCCTGATGGCTGACCATCAGCGGATGCTGTTTATCCGAAGTTTTCGTAATCTTTCTGGTCCCGAAATATTTGTTACCACCGTGATCATGAAAACCAAGAATTCCTGGTAGTTTGCCGGTGGCATTCAGAGGCTTTAGCAGAATTGCATCAGTCGGCCTTCCGTATGGTAGCTGCCACCTGAGTTCTTCAATATGAAGACCATCATATGAGTATTCTTTTACTTTGGTAACTGAAGGTATTCCCCCAATGTCGGGCAAACCGAGTCTTTCTTCAAGTCTTTTCTTTGCCTTCTTTCTCCATTTTTCAATGTTTTTATACTCCTGCCGGCGAAAAGATGAGGCAGGAAGATCTTTTTCCGTAAGACCAGCGGCCCATGTCCCATAGAGACCTATCAGGCTTGTTCCTTCTTCCTGTGGATTATTCATCAATGTATCAGGTTCGGAACCTATTATTGAATCAGATATGTGATCATTTGAAAAATCTCTCGGATTTATGAATTTATTTCCCGCAAATCCTATTCCTGCTGCGCCTGCAAGTTTGATAAAGTTCCTTCTGTCGTTTTTCATTATTGTTTGTCGGATTTATTCAGATATTGGTTTATGTCTCGTAAATGTACATAATTAATTTTTTTTTCAAACAGGTCGCCGCTACGCGGCTGGAATAACGGAGTGGATTCATTTCTATAAACAGATCGCCGCTACGCGGCTACAGATATGTCGCCTCTATGCAGCTACAGATAGGTCACCTCTATGCGGCTACAGATAGTTCACCTCTATGCGGCTACAGACAGGTCACCTCTATGCGGCTACAGATAGATCACCTCTATGCGGCTACAGATAGGTCACCTCTATGCGGCTACAGATAGATCGCCTCTATGCAGCTACAGATAGGTCACCTCTATGCGGCTACAGACAGATCTCCTCTATGCGGCTACAGACAGGTCGCTTCGCGGTTGAGAATCATTCGTAAAAATGGATTTTAGCGCCGTAGGCGCTTACTGTTTATAGGATCAGATGCCTACCCCTGACCTTTGAGTGCCGTAGGCACGACCTGTTATGTCAATGCAAATAGATTAAAATTATATAATCTCATATCTCCTTACCCATATTGTTGTATTACAACAGAAAAACGTATTAAAAAACGTATTATAATACATATTTTAATACATATTATAATACGTAGATT
>CAYQZL010000173.1:0-8987 GCA_964421975.1 uncultured Rikenellaceae bacterium | reverse complement strand
TCGGCGGGCGAAAGGGTATACAACCCAATAGCATTAAGCACATACCATGCCGACAATCCTCCCGAATCATCCATTCCCGCATAAGCCAGACCTTCTTTACCCATGTTGTAATAATAATTCATGATAGTGTCCAGTACTGCCTGACATTTTTCCTGTTTGCCGATAAAGTAGTACATGTATGGTATGCCGTGGGAAGGCTGGTTACCGTGGCAATACTGACCGATAAACGTGGTGAGGTTATACGCTTCATAGCCGCCCCATGGCAGGATGAAAAGAGAATCAAGCTTTTGCTCAAAGGCATTTTTATCGGGATAAAGACCCACCAATCCTTCGGGATCGTGGGGTGCAAAAAAGGTCGATTGCCAGGCATTGGCTTCGCGAAACATGAAAACATAATACGGATAATCAGGATAGAAAGGTTCCACCCATTTGCCACTTGCCAGCCGCCCCCGCATGAAGCCTGTCGTGGAATCAAATACATTTATGTAATTGCCGCTGCGTTGCATCAGCATGTTATAATTGTCCGTATCACCCAGTTCTTTGGCTAAAAGTGCCACAGCATAATCATCGTAGGCATACTCGAGAGTTTTTGTTACTGCCGCTTTCGCTTCGTCCACTTCGGTTCCGGTAGTAGGATTTTTCACGTCATTCTCGGCAATCCATCCCCTTTTCTTGTATTCGTCGAGATATAACCTTGCTCTGGGATTTTCGACTGTGGCATTGCGCAGCATGTAATAGTAGGCACTGTCTGCATCAAAATTCCGCAAGCCGCGCAGATAAGAACCGGTAATGAATGGCGAAGCATGATCGCCGTGGAAATATGTGGGCATGAATCGACTGATTTTTGCCCTGTCGGTCATGGAGCTGATAATGTCATTGGTAACTCCGGGAGACAACATGCCAAGCAATATCAGCTTGTTCCTGTAATCGTCCCACAATGCAGGATTGGTGTAATAATGAAAATCCTTCCTGACCACATTACGACCTTGATCAGTAAACTCTCCGTCTGTGTCGCTGCGGAGAGCGGGCCACAGAACCGAGCGGTACAGACACGAGTAGAATGTTCTTCTTTGTTTTTCCGTTCCTCCGGTTACCAGTATTTTCGACAGTAATGCTTCCCACTTTTTATCGGCTTCTTTAAGCACCTGAGCGAAAGTAAGATTCATCATTTCTGCTTCCAGGTTTTTCTTCGCCTTTTCCACACTTACAAACGAAAAGCCTATTTTCAGTTCCAACGCTCCCTTACCGCCGGCAAAATTGACGATGGTGATTCTTTCACTGTTATTCCGGACCGAATCGATCCCTGAAATATTGTGGTTTGCCACCGCGTAAAAATAAATTGGCTCGCCGCTTCCCTGAGAGCCCGAAAATGTATTTAAGTTTTCCTGTCTGAATTTCCACAGGACTCCTGGTCGCCGGCTGTTCGTCCGCGAAAGATTTAGCAACAGTCTTTTGTCATCTCCCCTGTGGTATGTAAATTTATGATATGCACAACGAAGGGTTGATGTCATTTCGGCGTTGATTCCGTATCGCTCAAGGTAAACCTGATAATAACCGGGTTTTGCCGATTCGTTTTCATGGCTGTAGCCCGATTGGTAATTAGCGGCTGTTATTTCCCCGGTAAAAGGCAATATGGGTACATGTCCCAGATTCCAGTGTCCCATGCTCGTATGAAAGAAGGCAAAGATGATCGTGTCTTCGTACTGATAGCCGGATCCGCTGCCAAACAGGGTCACCGGAGTTACCTGTACCATGGCATTAGGCAGCGATGCACCGGGGAATACTTCCGCTCCCCATGCACGATGTGTGGGTTTGTAACCGAGATCGGTACTGTCCCATAGTGTGGCGGCTCCGAGAAACGGATTAACGTAATCGGTAAGACCTGGAGCCGATGAACAGCCAGTGAGTAATGCCAGAAATATGGCCTGAAAGAAGGATTTATTAAAACCTTTTATATCAACATTACAATTCATGGAAAGATCGCTTAATTCTTTTAAATGACTAAGATACAATTTTCAATTATTTTTATATACTAAAAGTCTTTCAGCAAACTCAGGCTTATTTTACCACTTTCAGGTGGTCCGATATTAAAAATATAAGCTTCATGATAACAGATATTTATACTGAGAGAAATGATCAGCCGATCATACTTAGTTTACATCTCCGCTGCTTGTTCCTATTGAAATTACATTTACCTTTACTCAAAACAATACGATGAAAAAATCATATCCCCTTTTTACAGCAATTTTCTCGATTGCATTCTTATCCGGCATATATGCTCAGGACTGGCCACAATTCCTTGGACCAGACAGGAACGGTATATCTCCCCAGAAGGGCATCCTCCGTACCTGGCCTGCCGGGGGACCTGAAGTTCTGTGGACAACAGATATCGGTCCCGGATATGGCGGTCCTGTCATAAAAGCAGGTAAAGTTTATTTACTCGACAGGGATGAGAAGACAGGTGATATTATGAGGTGCTTTGATTTTAACACCGGAAAGGAATTATGGAGCTATAAATATGATGCACCGGGCACATTTTCATATCCGGGTTCAAGAAGTGTACCCACTATCGATGGCAACAGGATTTATTCCTGCGGTCCTTACGGAGACCTGTACTGCATCGACATCAACACACATAAACCGATATGGAACAAGAACATCATGAAAGACTTCGGTGGAACTAAAATACCTGTATGGGCAATAACCCAATGTCCGCTTATATATGGAGATTTGCTTATCGTGTCATATTCAAAGGACCCGTATGCCGGCCTTGTTGCCTTTAACAAACTGACAGGCAACATCTTATGGAAGACCGATGCAATCGCAAATGAAACTTATGCCAGCCCCGTTGTAGCAAAAATTGCAGGAGAGGATCATATAGTAATGGCATTTTCATCAACCAATAATTATATGCATAAAGACGTTGAGAAAACCATGGGTAAGATAATCGGGCTAAAACCACAAAACGGGGAAATTCTCTGGGAATATAATAACTGGGAAAATGCGATCCAGGTTGCTCCGGCATTTGATGCCGGTGAAGGAAGAATTGTGGTTGTGGGAGGATATGAACTGGGGACAGTGATGATAAAGGTCGATAAAAAGGCAGATGGCACCTATACTGTTAAAGAGCTATTCAGGCATAATGACTTCGGTGATCATACCAAGCCACCAATATTGTATAATGGTTATTTCTATGCACAGTTCTCAACAAACAGCAAACGGGATGGTCTGTGTTGTATGAGTATGGATGGTAAGGTCATGTGGAAAACGATGCGCAATCCACTTTTTGATAAAGGCAGCATGATCCTTGCCGATGGACTGCTCCTGGCTACCGATGGCAGACAGACATTGTACCTGATACAGCCGGATCCATCCGGCTTCAAACCTCTGGCTTCTGCTGAAATCCTTAATATAGGCCAAAACTGGGGTCCGATAGCACTTGTCGATGGAAAATTACTTATCCGGGATCAGGGTAAGCTGAAATGTGTAAAAGTTACCAAATAAGGGGTTGGCGATACATGGAGTCATCCGGCATTTGCAAACCGTCAAGTTTTTTGCGAGCAATGACAAACAAAAGGTATTATAAGAAGAAATTAAGTTCACAGTGGTATTTGTAACGTTTAACCTCTGGGGGCATCCAACGGTAAAAGAGATTAAAATCGAACCCTTGCTTTTCTTCTCATTTCCCAAAACCTCACTAATCCCGAGAATGAGTTCTAATGGAATACATTTATCGGATGAAAGCAGCTTTACTTAAAAACAGGTTAGTCTTTTGTAGAGAATCTGGAGGCAAAGCCTCCTCTTTCCAGCAAATTGACAGTTAATGATGAACCGGCATTTAATTCAATAATCTCCCTTTTCATTGTGGTATGAGTATCGTCACTGAATATGAGAGCGCTGTAGGTCTTCCCCTGATCCAGGAACTTTAACGGTACAATGATGGTCCTTGCCGAATCAGTCATCGCGGCAACATACCAGTCTGAGCCCTTTCTTCTTGCTATGACTATATGACTTGCAGGTAATCCTTCGATAAACCTTGTCTCGTCCCATGCTGCCGGGATATCCTTTATAAGCTCTTTCCCCGTCCATTTAAGAAGGGTTTTGCCATGCTCGGCATAAATCTTCAATCCCGCCTCATAAACAACCGGCATCGCGAGCTGGTAAGCATGAGTGCCCGGTGAACGCTCAAAATGAATAACTGTATAACTGACGGGCCCCATTACATTCCTTGTATAGGGTATGGTCAGATCATTTGCTGCCGGTTTTGCCCTCCTCTCCATCCCGTCAACTCCTTCAAGCGTCATCAGATTGGGGAACTGCCTTCTTTCTCCTGTTGGCATTGTATTCCCATGCAGTTCCAGTAGAAACTCTTTGCCAATGGCAAGCTCAAATATCCAGTCTCTCATCTTAAGGCTCTGTTGGGTGTCTTCATAATCCCTCCATTCCCTTGGATTTTCACTCAGTGTATTATGGTCAAAAAAGTCTATTTTGGCACCTTTAAGTCCCCATGAGGCATACTGATTCAATGTTTCGGCAGCTTTCTCACGGGTATTGAATTCCCGTGTATGAGCCCACCCTATAATGTTGACATTTTTTGTTGCCGCATATTTAACAATATTCATTACCGAATCGCTTCCTCCCCACCTGTCTGCAAAACCGGCATCAGCCATGTAATAATCCCACCCCATTTCTGCTGCAGCATTAACCCACATTCTCGGTTTATCAGCATCTTTTGCTATATAATCCCACATTACGTTACCGGGCTTCACCCACTCCTTAACTTTACCGTCCTCATTCAGGAATTCAGGATTTGTCGGAGGATTGAGGTTCTCAACAAGGTACGATTCAACAATCTTCCCGGGATTATCAGGAGAAATAATTATCATTCTCCACGGTGACCTGAATGGAAGTGAGCTTTTCACAGGGCCAGTTTTTTCCTGGTCGAGCGGAAAACAAAATTTTAATTCAGATCCTTCACGTTTAAAATGAGGCTGAATGTAGTGTCCGTAAGTAGCCGCCTGACCTGCTAATACGAAGTGTTTATAGTCCTGTAGCTCTGCCAGGACAGGAACAGATAATAGTTCATCACTAATCGGTCCCAGTGCATTTTCATAACCATACCTGTTCGGATGTGATTGTCCCCAGTATGTAAAATTATCACCCGCCAGATAAACTGAACTGGTTTCGTTTTTAATAACTATTTCGCCATCACCGGGTATTTCATACCTGAATGCCACTCCATCATTATATACCCTGAAGCATATATTCATCCTTTGTTTTTCCTTGCTCAGGCTGATTACAAGCTCACTGGCATGATTCAGGTATGTGGATACTTTACCATGGGGAAGTGAGTACATTTCATTTACAATGTCCCTGGAAGTTTTTCGTAGTTTCATTACCGAACTTAAATCGCCTGCATCAGTATCTATTCCAAGCCGGCTCGGAAGGATAATTTCAATATTCCTGCTGATAACACTATAGTTTAATGTTCCGTTATCACGGTTGTATCTCACGACAGCTTTCAGATTACCGTCAGGAGAGGGAACTATAAATTCAGATCTCAAAGCACATGATCCTGCTGAAAAGGCAATGAGCAGATCCAATAATAATATGTGATTCAGTTTCATGTATGAAGACATTTAATGATCATTAAAATTAATGCAATATTTGTTACTTTCAGCAAAGATCAGATCTATTCAGGTGGCCTGCCAACAAGGGGAGGGACACCATACTTTGCCGTCCGGCTGTCTTTAATCACACCCGACCAGTTCAGACCGAATGCAAAGTCATAAGTGTTACCTTCGCTGTCAACATGACATTCCATATCACGGGGTACATCTTCGAATTGTTTCTCCACAGTCTCCATATTAGCAGGCATTTGAAGCGGAAGCAGACCGGATGGTTCCACCTTACCCGCAATAATTTCAAGAAAAGCTTTGTCGGGCAGCCAGGATGACCTGTCACCACCGAATCCCACAAGGATTGCATCAAACTCGCTCTCGAATTCCCTGAACACCATTGGATTTGATACATTTAAAGCAACAATGGCTTTTTTTGCTGCTGATGCAGTTTTCAGTACGAGATCCAGATCACTTTCATTCCTTATGATTGCCGTCTTACCGAAGTATGAGCGATTCTCCTTTACCAGTGTCTTTATATCGCCATAACCATCAGGAGATGTCTCTGTAACTTCCACCATATCTCCCCCTATAGACTCCCGGCGTACGTATTCTGAATTCGCAGTATAAGGACTATATTGCAGTGAAATGGGAAGATAAGTGTATTTCCCGCCTTCGGTTGTAATGCCTCCGAATCCCATGTATGTAGGGTTCCCGTTTTGCGGGCTTGTAATCCTGACAAGAGCGAAATCACACCGGGCTATTGTTTCTGCAGATGCTCGTATTATGTCCTTAGGCGATACCGTTGGATTGCCATTATCATCCGCCGGACCTGTAAGTTTTTTTGCAAGAGCGTCAGTCACAACATTAAAATATTCTCCGGCTGCTTCGGGATCAAAAGCAGGCTTTGCTGAAGCGGGTCCACCTCCCCGCCCGCTAGTCGCCGCTGAATAAACCATAGGGATATAAACTGTCGGTCTTCCTTCTCCCGGCAATGCACGGTGAATGATATCACCGCTGTTCTTAATCATCACGACAGATTTGAGTGCTGCCTTGTATCCTTCGGCATTATGCTCCGCATTGTTGGGAACTGTTTCGGCTGTTTCCAGGCTGAGATATGGATTGTCTACAATTCCTATGTTGAAATGGGTTCTCAGGATCCTCTCTGTCGACTTTTTCATGATCTTATTTATGTTCTCTTCGCCAAGCTTTGCAACTCCCAGTTTATAAGCTTCCATAGCCAGATCCACGCTCTTTTTGCCATCCCGGCCTTCTCCGCCGAAAGCATCACACCCGGCTTCCAGTATAGCCAGCATACATTCAGCAGGAGTCAGATCTTCCACACCATAATTTTTCCCTGTGATGATCCCGAAGTCTGTCAGGATATAGCCATCCCAGCCATACATTCCTCTTAATATTGAATCAATTTTAAATGAGCTGTAACTTGTTGCCACACGTTCTCCGCCTACCGGTGAACCATCAGCTTCAATACCTATTGAAAAGTTCGTCATGGCAGCCGTTACCTTTCCGGTCTTTCCGGGCAGTTCCATACATGCAGCAAACGGGAGTACATGAGTCCAGAACTGCCCTCCCGGGAATACATTGTATGCCCCGTCACGTGTATGCGATTCGCG
The DNA here is from genome assembly GCA_964421975.1 of uncultured Rikenellaceae bacterium. GTDB lineage: Bacteria > Bacteroidota > Bacteroidia > Bacteroidales > VadinHA17 > LD21. Next base: position 1,735 of record CAYQZL010000173.1, on the reverse strand, counting down.
TCCGCCTTCAGCAGCGCCGTCTCCGGGGAAATGCTTCATCTGGTTGTTTACACTGTGTACTCCCCAGCCCATATCATTACCTTCTTCGTCATAGGTAGATTGCCACGCGTTAATTACAGCTCTTGCCATATCCATTGACAGTGCAGGGTCCTCACCGAATGTACCTGAAATACGTTTCCATCGTGGCTCTGTAGCGAGGTCCATTTGTGTGGCAACCTGCATCGAGATGCCCATTGCGCGCCATTCTTCTGACATCAGTCTTCCGTATTTGGCTCCGACTTCAGGATCAAACGTTGCTGCAATTGCCAGGTTACATGGCCATTCGGATACGTCTCCTGATCTTGGATCAGCTATCCAGACCGCAGGAATACATACGGTATTACCCAGGCTCTCGATGTATTCCTGTACCATGTTATTCCAGGAAGCCTTTACTTTCCCCGACGCATTCGAACCAGGTGCTCTTAACTGCCTGTGACCCAGATCCAGTGCCTCCTTCATTGCATCATCCAGTGCATCCGGATTGACGCGACCCAGGCCGAAAGGATTCATCTTCATTCCCATCATCTGCTCAACAGGTATCTCGCTGACCATGGCTGCCGCTCTGCTGTCAGATTCAACGCGCCAGTCTTCAAACAGATCCAGCATGTTGTTCCTGTTGAGATCTTTGAAAGCATATCCGTCTGACTGAATAAGCTGAAGCCCGGAAGTCTTCGAATATCCAAGTATTGCACCATTTTCATTTGTTACCATAGTCCAGCCGTCGGGAGTCAGTGATTCCGTCCACCTGACTTTTCCCGTTCCAGGACGGTTAGTTTTCCTGGGATAATCTTCAGTATTACAGGTGGTAAAAAGTAAAGTTGAAAGTCCTGTCAGTATTCCCAGGACAAACAGAATTCTTTTTAATGAAATTGTATCGTTAAATAAGTTCATAGATTTACCTCCTTCCGTAATTAATTGTAAATATCTCATATAAAAAATAAGAGTGCTTTTTTCATTGCCTTTGGCTTATACCGATCGTCAAAATTTTTAGTAATGAAGACATTTGACGATCAACTTTTTATTTGTAACATAGTAACTGGTATCAGGCCTTAATGGTTTCAGATCTCTAAAGAAATGATCATTCTGATATCAAATGTACAAAATAAGTCATTCACCGGATAATTAATTATTATCATTCAGGCCTGGCATTAAATTGTATATTTGCATAAATGCATTGAAAAACTGAAGTTAATAAATATCGGTAATGACTACCCTGGAATTAAATAATTTACTTCAGAAATTCCTGTCTGAAACAATAATAGTGGCACGGGGATATGAGAACGGGGATAACGATATAGTAGAACAAAGGCAAATAAAAATCAAAACTATTTACGTATGAAGAGACTAATTCTTCTGATTGCATTACTCTTTCAATTTTATTTTACAGGTTTCATTCAGGCGCAAACAAAACAAGATTTTTCCTCTCTGGCAGCTGATGCAGAACTCAGTCTTGAGAAAGGAATTGCCTTTATTCAAACGCTGGCCATTGAGGGTGGGTATGTATACCATTACAGTATTGATGGTAAAGAAAAATGGGGTGAAGGAAAAACAGATGATCGTACTGTTGAAGTTCAGCCTCCGGGTACTCCGGCTGTTGGCATGAGCTTTCTGAGAGCCTACAGGATCACGAAAAACAAGGAGTTCCTGAGTGCAGCAGAGAATGCAGCCAATGCGCTCATTCTGGGCCAGAACGAAG
>CAYQZL010000172.1:4827-9010 GCA_964421975.1 uncultured Rikenellaceae bacterium | reverse complement strand
CTTTAGTCATTTTGCGTGATGTTTTAATTCAACAAATTATTTTGATTATTCGATTTTTTCAACCCTGCAAATATAAAAATATTATTTATTTAAAGCCAAAGAGTTAAATAATAATTTTTTATTCTTTTTTTTTATTAGTGCCTTAATTCCAATGAAATAGATTAATATTTCACTAAATGACCATGAACAGGCCCTAAAAGTAACCAGCGGGTGAAGATACAATATTAAAAAATATAATATGCTGATTTTGTGGAATATTTCCATTAATTATATACAAACTTGTTATAAGAGGTTTTTTTCTTAAATTTACAGTCCTGTGCCGGATTTAAAATTAACTACATAACTAAATGTCAATCAATAAAGTAATATTAGTGGGAAACGTCGGTAAAGATCCCGTCGTAAGATATTTTGACAAAGGTGTGGCAAAAGCAACATTTCCACTGGCTACAAGTGAAACCTATACAAACCAGCAGGGAGAGACTATTACATCCACAGAATGGCATAATATAGTACTCTGGCGTGCACTGGCCGAGGTTGCCGAAAAAACCGTCAAAAAGGGTACACAATTATATATTGTAGGCAGAATAAAAACACGTTCCTATGTTGACAAGGACGGGAATAACAAGTATATTACTGAGATCCTTGCAGATACGATGCTTGTCCTTGAGAAAAAACAGCAGGGAACATGGCAGGCACCGGCTGAATCAAGGAATGATATAAGCGAAAAAAAGGCACCAGCCTCTGAAATAAGTGAACCGGGTGTTCCTTATCAGACAGGCGGCGGATATCCGGGTGACAGGAACAATTCTGATATCGAACAGTCCGGTCCTGGCGAAACACCGTTCAATGATCCCGTTTCGGGACAAAATGAGGATGATCTGCCTTTCTAATTTGTTATATTAAAAGTGATCAGATTGGAAACCGCATATGCGTTAAACATTTCTTTACTCCTTCCGGAGATACCTGCTTCTGCTGCCGCGGGCAAAATGATCACCGGCTTTACTGTCCTGGTTTTCCTCTTTGTAATTTCAACTCTTCTTTCCGCATCCGGAAAAGGATATTCAATAGCTGACCCCGAGCTGGCGGAGAAACTCAGAAACAGCAGTACAAATAAAGCCCGGAACATGCTCCGCCTGTTCAATTCACCCGAAAGGATACCGGGTACCATTTGTATAAGTTCCTGCATAATTAACATAATAATTACCATTCTCGCCTTCTGGCTCGGATCTCTTATTATAGATACAGCCTCCTGCACATTTGTATGTTATCTTATCGAAGGACTTGTAATACTTCTGCTTATATTGTTCTTCAGTTATATATTACCCAGGTTGCTTAAACAGGCATCCTGTAATTCAATTGCATTGTTCATGGCAGGCCCTGTTACTGCTCTGGAAAAAATACTGAAGCCTATTGCATCCCTGCCGGCTTTCTCTTCCACAGAACTGAAAAAGAGACAGGGAACAATCCGCTCAGGGATGAGCCGGGATGAGTTCTCCGATGCACTCGAGCAAACATCAGACAATCTGAATGAAGATGAAAAGATCCTGGAGGGAATAGTGAATTTCGGGAACACCAGCGTCAGTACAATCATGTGCCCGAGAATTGATGTTACTGCAATCGATATAAAATCAGGCTTCAATCAGCTGGTTCAGGTTATCATCAGTTCAGGATTCTCAAGGATCCCTGTATACTCTGAAACGTTCGACAATGTAAAGGGAATACTCTATGCCAAAGATATACTTCCTTTCATGAGCAATCCTCAGGACTATAAGTGGCAGTCACTCCTCAGGGAACCATATTTTGTCCCGGAATCCAAAAGGATCAATGACCTGCTGAAAGAATTCCAGATCAAAAAGTTCCATATGGCGGTAGTTATTGATGAATACGGAGGCACCTCAGGAATAGTAACCCTCGAGGATATTCTTGAAGAAATTGTGGGGGAAATAACCGACGAGAGCGATGAGGATGAAGTACCTTACCGGAAGATCGACGAAAAAACATATGTTTTTGAAGGGAGAATACTGCTGAATGACATTATTAAGATCCTTAACCTTAACAATGATCCTTTTGCCGATGCCAGAGGCGAATCGGAAACACTGGCCGGACTTATCCTTGAAATAACCGGCGAAATACCGGTTCAGGATCAGACAATTAATTTTAAAAATTTCATATTCAGCATAGAATCAGCCGATAAAAGACGTATAAAGGAAGTACGTGTCGAAATTATTACAGATAATGACAAGACTGAAATTTAATAACCTTCTGATATTCTTTATTATCGTTACAATCATAAGTGCATGCCGCGATGTAGCGGTACCAAAACCCCTGGGTTATTACAGGATCGACCTTCCGGCACATGATTATATAAAGCTTAATGACAGCCTTGCAAAGGCCAATAATCTTCCCGTTTCATTCGAATATCCTTCCTACGGGAAATTATCATTTGAACAGGACAGTTATTCCGGACCGGGATGGTTCAATATCAGCTTCCCTCCATATAAGGCAAAAATATACCTTACCTATCTTGCCATAAAAAACGATCTGGAAGAATTAATGGAACAGACATATAAATTAAATGTCAAAAATCACATCATAAAAGCCGACGCAATAAATGAACAGATGATTAGCGATCCGCAAAAGAATATGTACGGGATCCTTTATGACCTCAGGGGAAATACTGCAACTGCAGTCCAGTTTTTTGTGACCGACAGCATTAAACATTACCTGAGGGGATCGCTGTATTTTTCATCTGCGCCGAACGCAGATTCACTTGCACCGGTAATAGGGTTTTTCAGGGATGATATAATTCATCTCATAAATACCCTGGAATGGAAGGATAAATAATTCTAAGCTTGCTGATGGGCTGTATCACAAAACATTATCTTAACGAATCTACCATACTTGGCGTATGGAAGATTGAAGAAGATATAAAAACCCTTCTGCGGATGGTTGAACTGGATGAAGAAGACAGAAGGAAATACCGGGTCTTCAAAAGCACATCCAGAAGACTTGAATTCCTCAGCGTAAGGGCACTATTGTTCGAACTGCTGGGTAAGGAGGCCAGGATAGTGTATAACAAAAATAACAAACCCTTCCTGAAAGATGGTTCAAGATTCATAAGCATTACTCATTCACATAAACTTACGGCAATAATATGCAGTACCAGTGAGAAAGTGGGAATAGATCTTGAATACATGAGTGCCAATATAGGATCAATCGCTTTTAAATTCCTCAACCGGCGCGAAAAAGTGACCAGGAACACCGAACAGAAGAAATATCATCTGTATATTCACTGGTGTGCCAAGGAATCGCTGTATAAAATTTGTGATAAAGAAGGTATAAGCTTCAGGAACAATATTACGATCCATCCTTTTGAGGTAAAGGAATCGGGAGAGATCACAGGAGATGTACGCACAAAAAAGATCAATGAATCCTTTGATCTCTATTATTCGAGATATGATAATTATGCAATAGTGTGGACAAAAAAGAATTATGGGAACAATAAACTTCCCGGGGAAGGTCAGCCTGGCGTTGCTTCTCGACCCCGATAAGACAAATGATGATGAACTTGATGATATACTCCGCATGGCTGAAAAATGCAGGGTCGATTTCATAATGACAGGTGGCAGTATTACTTTCAGAAGCATTGATAATCTGATATATGCTATTAAAAAAACATGCCGCATCCCTGTTGTTCTATTTCCCGGAAATCTGCTTCAGCTAAGCCGTGAGGCAGATAAAATTCTTCTTCTTTCACTTATATCGGGCAGAAATCCGGAATTACTTATAGGTAACCATGTTATAGCTGCACCCTACCTGAAAAGCCAGAGGGAAAAGCTGGTCTCAACAGGATATATACTCATAGGAGGCGGATCGAAAACCTCAGTTGAATATATCAGCCAGACCGAAGCAATACCTTTTGATAAACCAGATATTGCAGTGGCAACCGCAATCGCAGGAGAAATGCTGGGACTCAGTATGATCTACCTTGAAGCAGGTAGTGGTGCACTCAATCCTGTTCCGGTCTCACTGATAAGATCCGTAAAGGAGAATATTTCGGTTCCGCTTGCAGTAGGTGGCGGAATACGAAGTAAAAATGATGTCGCCGATATCTACAGATCCGGAGCAGATCTTGTTGTTCTTGGAAACGGCTGTGAAAAAAATCCCGACCTGCTCGCTGACG
>CAYQZL010000172.1:0-4817 GCA_964421975.1 uncultured Rikenellaceae bacterium | reverse complement strand
GTTCAGCAAGGGACAATATCAGGAAATTATCTGAATAGCTCATACATAGGCTCCCCGGTACTTGCATTGGGATAAGGTATCCGGCAGAGAGATGACAGGGTAACGGCTATATCTGTCATATTCACCTTACGCGTTACTGTCTGCCTGTTGATGGCCCATCCATACCATATAAGAGGTACGTGTGTATCGTATTCATAAGGAGAAGAATAGTCCGTCACATATTCATCATGTTTCTCAACCCATCCCGGATTGAGGGTGATAATAACATCACCCGACCGCTGGGGACTGTAATTATTTATTATTTTCCTCAGATTACCATTACCGAAATCATTCGATCCATAAGCAGAATACGGATAAGCTGATGCAACACCGGTAAACTGGACAATGAACCTTGCCACTTTTTCCTGAACATCACCGAGAGGTATTTTTGCATCCTCTATCAGTGTCCGGTTAAGATAAACCTGCTGTTCCACATAGCCTCTTACCCAGTCACCTTCCCCGTAAACTGCATTCATATAACTTCTTAAAAGCTGTAATGCCTGGTTCTGCCTGAAATATCCTGCAGGTATCCTGCTTTCTTCAAGAACAGAAGGTATTTCCGCCACACCATGCGACGATGTTAAATAAATAAGTATGTTCCTCTTGCCGAGGTTATCATTCAGGTATTTCATAAGATGTTCTATATCCCTGTCCAGTCTCAGAATGGCATCGCCCATCTCATATGATGAAGGTCCAAATCTGAGCCCGATATAATCAGTTGCGGTATAACATATTGCTAGAAAATCAGTAACATCGTCCGCACCCATCTTTTCCTCCCCGATAAGCTTTATTGCAAAATCCGTGGTCAGGGTGTTGCCGAAAGGTGTCTCCCTGAGAATCGACATATCCCGCTCCGTACCGCTCCTGCCTCCCGAACTCAATTTTTTCAGATCGTAGGGAAAATAGTTCTGGTTCCTGAATCCCGTTTCATATTTATTTGAATCAGGTGAACAATCGGCATACTCTGAAACAGGTTTTAAAAGATTCCACTGACCATTCAACAAACTGAGGGAATGATTAGCAGCATTGAAATCATTTACCCATCCGGGCAGCCCTTTTACATAATAGGTACTCGACATCCATGTTCCTGTAGTCTTATCATACCAGAATGCACCGTCGGCGGCATGACCTGCCGATAAAATGACTGAACTCTCTTTCAGGCCGACAGAAAACACCTTTGCTTTTTTGTTCGTGGCCATCTTAAGCTCATCTGTGAATGTTGAGGAGAGAAGATTGGCGGGTGAATGAAGACCAGATTCATAACTACCGCCCACCGGATCGACCGAAATATCTTTCGTGCAATAAATCAGTTCATTACGCAGAGGAAGATACCAGCTGTCAGATGATATGCCATGCCGGGAAGGTTCTGCTCCGGTCGAAATCGTTGCATGACCGGGCCCTGACCTGGTTAACATATACTCAAATGATGCATTCTGATAATATGTCCCTTCATTCAGAAGTCTTCTGATACCATTCTCGCCCAGTCTGTTCCTGAACTTCTCAAGCTGATCATACCTGAGCTGCTCCACTATTATACCTATCACAAGCTTCGGCTTGTCCGGAGGCAGATATGCACCCTGAGAAAATCCATTGAAAACCTGTGAGAATCCCAAAAATATTGTAAACAGACCTTCTAATATACTTTTAATACCCATAAAACGAATCAAGAATAGATTAAAGCCACAAAAGTAAGCTTTTTCATAAGAGAAGCAATAAGTGATTTGCAGGCTGACTTATCTTTTATCTTCCGGCAACAACAAAACGGATCCGCTCCGTCATTCCTGAAGAGCTGTTCCGTACCTGAAGAATATATACTCCATCCTCCAAACCGGAAACATCTATCCTGAGCGGAACATCCTCTTCGGCTTCCGCTATGAAATCAGCTATCTTAAATCCTGATGATTTATAAATCGTTACTCTAACTCTTCCGTACTGCCTGTCTGGCAGAACAAGTGTTACAGATTGCGACGACGGATTCGGATATATGACCAAACCCGGAGTATCTGCCGTATCCACAGGATTAACAAAGGGTATCATCTCCACACTGAGATTTGTCTTCATCCCTTCCTCAACCACCACGTCTTTGATCACCTTATCTGCATAACCTTTTGCCCTGAAACTCAGCTCATAGGTTCCGGGAGCAAGCATCCTGATAAAACTGCCCGCAAGAGTATCTGAATAAACGTGAGAACTGTCCTTGTCGTAACCATTAATAAACACGCGCGCCGCGACGGGATTGCCTGTCTCACTGTCTTTTACGATACCATATATCCCGTACAATGCATTTTCCACGTAACCAAGCAAAGACCTGTAATTACGCTCCCACAATGAATTAAGCTGATTTGCCGGTGTTACATATTCATTATGCAGTTCAATTGTCACTTCACGCCCCTGAAGCTCCCAGGTTACAAAATCCTGTCGGCCACCGTTAATGGAATACCAGTCATAACCATTCGTAACCCCATTGTCCAGAAAAGTCATGTAACCCGGCGGTGAATATAAATGAACCGTGTCGGCATATTTCCGGCTGATACCATAAAACCAGTCACCATCGGCATGAATCCACCACCTGCTGTCCCATGGGAAATTGACTACTTCAACACCTGAATGGAAATTTGCTGAAAGAACAAACCTCTTTTCGCGGAGGAACTTAACCATATCAATGGTTTCCTTTTGTTTTACTGTACCGGGTGTGGCCGGATCCGGGAAATTACGGTTCAGATCATAACCGTTTGCATTAAATCTTGTCGGAGAAATGATCTCATCCCCGTTCCTGTAAGTGCCATCCGGATTTGAAAGAGGATTTATCCAGACTTCAAGATTATCGACAACATTTCTTACCCTGCTGCTGGTGTTGTAATTTTTAAGAAGGTAGTCGGCAAAACGAAGCATCAGTATGAAACCGGCCGTTTCATCACCATGAATTGATGAGGTATAAAAAACTCCCGGTTCATCTTCATCTGCACTAACATTATCCGATATCTTAAGTACAAGAATGAGTCTCCCGTTAATACTGGTTCCTATAGTGTCTATATCACATAAAGACGGATATTGTAAATGAAAACTCTGCATAATGGAATCATACTGCGTATAAGTGGGATAGCTTTCCCACTCCATTGCCTGACTGACATCTGATGATATAAGCAGAGATTTCCTGCCGGGTGTGTCGATTATTTCGTAAACGGTTTTTTGTGAGATGAACCATTCAAGGGTAAGGGGTGAAATAACTATCTCTATGTCTTTTCCGCGAACGGCACTCACCGATAAATTCCGGGAAAGATATTCAAGCTGCCTGGTAGTCGTAAAAGGTACCTTTATCCTTGCCTGGCCATAAACCGAAACCTTTTCTCGCAGGCGAATATCATTGCCGGAGAGAACCTGCGAATTAGAATTAAGACTGCAAAAAAGCAACAGGAGCAATATGTTTCTGATGCGGTCAGCCATAGATAAGATCAGACATTGAATCTGATATGAAGAATATCTCCATCCTCTACAATATAATTCTTACCTTCAATAAAGAGTTTTCCTGCTTCACGGCAGGCATGTTCCGAACCAAGTGTCACGAAATCTGTGTATTTCATAACTTCAGATCTTATAAATCCCCTTTCAAGATCACTATGGATGACACCGGCTGCCTGGGAGGCAGTCATTCCCTTCCTTATCGTCCATGCCCTTATCTCTTTCGGTCCGACCGTAAAAAAGGTCTGAAGATCAAGTAATTTATAAGCAGCTCTTACAAGCTTGTCAACACCCGGTTCTTCCAGTCCCATATCATTGAGAAAAGCTTTACGGTCACCGGCATTTTCCAGTTCGGCAATCTCGGCTTCAATTGCACCTGCTATGACAAGTATTTCAGTATTCTGACCCGAAAGGAACTCCTTGATCCTTTCAACATAACTATTACCTGTTATGGCAGAACCTTCGTCAACATTACATACATACATAACGGGCTTCATTGTAAGAAGAAAAAGATCATCGATATATTTTTTCTCGTCATCTCTGACTGCCAGTGTCCTTGCATCATTAAATCCTTCAAGATGAGAACTGTACTTTTCCAGTACATCAACACCATGCATTGCATCCTTATCGCCCGATTTGGCTGCCCGTTTAAGCCTGTCAATCTTCTTTTCAACTGATTCGTGGTCCCTGACCTGAAGTTCGAGATTTATCGTTTCGATATCCCTTACAGGATCAACCGATCCTTCAATATGTGGAAGCAACTCACTGTCAAAACATCTCAGTACATGGATAAGGGCATCAGTGTTCCTTATGTCTCCAAGAAACCTGTTTCCTGCTCCTTCTCCTACTGCGGAAGTCTTGGCCAGACCGGGTATATCGACAATTTCAACTGTGGTGTGCACTATTTTATTTGTAGGCTGGTACTTCTCGAGTTCATAAAGCCTCGGATCGGGAACTCTGACCACTCCAAGATTTGCTTTTGAGACTCCGGATACGAAAGCGCTTGTTGTTGCTTTGGTATCTGAAATACAATTGAAAATTGTTGTCTTGCCTACATTCGCAATTCCTATTATTCCGCAATGAAGAGCCATGCTATATTCAGATTTTTATATATGATTCAATATCTCCAGGCTGAATCTTTTTCTGTTCACCTGTCTCCATGACCTTAAGGGTACATTCATTATTTTTCATTTCTTCCTCTCCTGCAACGATCACATAGGGTATCTTCCTCGCATCAGCATAGGCGAACTGTTTACCAATCTTCAGAGCATCGGGATATAATTCTGTAATAATTCCCAGTTTCCTTAACCGGTCGACAA
>CAYQZL010000171.1:0-9017 GCA_964421975.1 uncultured Rikenellaceae bacterium | reverse complement strand
TCTATATTTCTGCACATTAGATGATTTTGTGGTCTGGCCACCCCTCCTTAAAAAAAGGAGGGGAAACTTTTATACCCAAAACTTTTTAAGTTGACGGCTATGCCCCTGAGGCCGTGGGTAAGACAGGTTGATTTTTCGATGTCTTCAGAATCTGTCAAAGTAGAGTTAAAGCAATAAGGAATTTCGCCGGGTGATTCGGAAATTCCATTTTGTGGCTGATTTCAATTTAGTTGATCAGAAAAATCTGAGTTTATGTTCGAAGGGAGTGTTCCCGGTAATATAAACATGCATTCCGGGCGTTCTCAATGTACCGGAATGAGTACTGTATTTTTCACCTTCGAGACCTCTTATATTTTTATGAGCCGCTGATCCGGGTCCGAATTCAATGAAATCTCCTCCCGATTCATATTTGGCATTTCCGCTTTCAAGAAAATAGTTATTTTCCCCGTCATTTGCCGGGATTACACCTGTAAGTTTCCCTCCCTCCCTGAAACAGAGTTCAATTGTAACAGCCACATTATCGGAACCTGTTGTCTTGAACGTCAGTTCATTGCTTCCATTATTTTCAGTTAATGTTATGGTAGTTTCCAGCATTTTAATTGTAACAGGGCGGTGTTCGAAGTCCATCTTGCTCCAGAATCTGTCATCGATACTTGGCGATAATTTATAATCCCCGCGGGGATTACGGAATTCAGCCGGAAGCGGATGGTAATAAGGTGCTTCCAGTTTCTGGTAAAGAATATAATTTCCCTGATCTGTTTTCAGACCGATGCTGCGGAAATAACCCATACTGAAAAACCTGGTAGAGAATCTCATATATCTCAGGATAGCATTGCCTTTACGGTACGCGAAAAAATCAGGAACATGAGACCGTCCGGATGCAATTATAAATGGCCAGTCAGTTCCGCCAAAAAGTGTCGAGGTTGTATTTTCCCGCCGTATATGAACAAGAGAAGAATCCGGAAATATTTTAACATAATTTACAGGAAGGGCGGCGGCAGGGGGAAGTTCTTTGAGTAGTAATGGTTCTTCCATGAAGTTTATCAGTGATTGATTTATGATTGATTCTTCAAATCCTTTTAAACCTTCAATGAATTTTGCCACTGCGGCGAATTCGGAATTATTATCGTGAATTGCCATGAACCTGTAAAAAAGGTATGAACCAACAATGCTCTGAATCGAAAACTGATCCTGCCGTCTGGAGTTATTTGTAATCAGATCACCGTTTGGTTCCATCTGGTAATAAGTCATTCTGAGATTTTTACGGACAGGTTCAAATAAATCCGGCATATTCAGTAATCTTCCTGTTTCAATGAATGCAGAATTATTTACTCTTGCATAGTTCTTGCTTCTTTCTGCATATTCGCCATCATTATCTATATAAATTCCTTCACCCAGCCAGTCAAGTATCCGGTCGACATATTTTTTATCAGGGTAAACTGCATTTACATTGGCAAGTGTGCCGCTTATCGCCCATCTGTGGTTTGGGGTATGAACTCCTCCTTCAGCAATAGTATTTGCAGCCTTTGTTATAAATATTTTTACATCATTCCTGACCTTTTCAAGGGCTTTTTCCTGTTTTTTTTCCAGCAGATTGGCCCCTTTACAAAGTTTCTCCAGCATAAATGCAGTATCAGGAGGAGACTGAAGATTGCCGGAATCAAGAGTACCATCCGGATTCTGAACCTTCAACAGGTAAGTCATAATTTCTTCCATGGGCCTTATAAGGGCCGGATTTTTATGATATTTTGAAAGATCGCAATAATAAGCCGCTGATAATGATGCAAAATTCGCACTGAAGTTTCTGTAACCTCCGTAAGCTGAACCAGATGTTAACTTACCTGAAATCAGTATCTCAACCTGTCGGTCGTTGGCTTCAACAAGCCTGGTCATCAGAGGTTTTTCCGGGTCCTCACCAGAAAGCAGAGTGTTGATTTGCCCTTCAGATATAGTTATCCTGAATGGGTTGAGGGATACTGCTCCTATTATTGAAGATTGTTTGAGGAATTTTTTTCTTCCTATTTTTTTCATATTAGGCTAGTGGATATACTGATATTATCTATTTAATATACCAGCATTTATTTATCATATTAACAGATTATATGTTATGAATATCTTTCGGAAAACTCAGCGTGTTGTACGTTGTTGAATATTATTTAAGTATTCTGACAGCAGTATAATGTGATCGGTGTTTAAATAATCAACTCCCATCTCCATCAGAATATTCCACGCATTAATATTATCAGGTGCATTCCAGAACCGGATCTTTTTATTAAGGGAATGTGCCGAATCAATTACGCTGAGGATATGGTTTTTTTCATTTTGAATGATATCACCCTCGCCGTTCCATGAAGTGAATTTTCTCAGGTTTTCACTGTAAAGGGGAACTCTTTCAAGCTGTTGCGGAGTATATTTCCGGTCGGGAAGTCCGTCATAGAATATCCAGGCCGGATATTTACTGAAATCATCCGGTTCCGGTCTGCTGCCTGATAGTACTATACTGACGGCATTTGGATTTATTTCAGGATCAAATACATCACGGTATGGTTTCAGCTTCTCAACCAGGACGGACATAGTAATCTCTGCCGGTGTTTTAAGATCAATAAGCAGCTGAAATGTACCGGGATGATCCTTCCATGCTCTGCCCCCGTTCTTTCTGAAAAGATCTGCAACAGGTTCTATATAGAGTGATTCAAGCGTTCTGCCTGCTTTTATGTCGGTTTTGTTATGAGCGACAAACAGTTCTCCGTCAATTGCCCATATATCTGCTTCAATTGAACCAAAATGGTTGTCGTAAGCAAGACGGAACGGAATTTCATTCTCATAATCATTATGGGAATGAGCATTAAGAGTGGTGTATTGTGCTGAGATCGTGATTAATAATGATCCCAGCAGTATTGATGTGAAAAGGATTCGTTTCATTTTTGGGGATTATATCAAATCTTAAGAAAAATCTTTTTCTTATACAGGAAATACAGGAACAGCCATCCGATGGCTGTTACCCCTATGGCATTAACAAGGGGAGCCCAGGTCTCGGGCAGTATCTCTGCAAATCCTCCGAAAGCGAAGGTTGTGGCCGCTCTGAAATTAATAATTCTTCTGGCAAGGTAAATTGTAATTGGATTCATCCCGATCACCACGAAGAAGAATGCCCATTTTCTGAGATTCCATACATCAATGATAAGATAAAAGATCACAAAGAAAAGAAGGCTCAGACCTCCCACATAGCACACAAATGAGCTTGACCACAGGTTTTTGTTGATGGGGAAGAATAAATCCCAGAATTTCCCGGTTAAAATTAATATAACTGCTGCAGCGGACATATAAATGATTTTTCTGTATGGTTTGTTTTTCAGACGATCTGAAAGAAGGAATTCCCCGGTAAACATACCCAGGAGGGCTGTCGAAATTGCAGGGATCGTACTGAAAAGTCCTTCGGGATCATGATTTCCGCGGTATAGTTTACCCGGCATGATATGCCGGTCGATAAAGCTTGCCAGATTACCTTCCTGCGAGAACGGATCATTTGATCCCAGATCATGCGCCGGGAAAAGGAGAAATAAAAGCCAGTAAAGTAATAGTAAACCGCAGCACCATATTATTCGTGTTGTGAGCTTCGTATTCATGAAGATAAGCGCGGCAAACATCCATGCAAGTCCGATCCTCCCGAGAACACTTCCATACCTGAGCTCTGACAGATCGAATCTTAATCCGTTGTTATAAAGAATTCCGAGAACGACCAGTATCAGACCTCTGAAAATGACATGTTTGTAAATGGAATTTCTGTTTTCGTTATTTTGTATCCGTTTTGCCAGTGAGAAGGGGAATGAAATTCCGGCAATGAACAGGAAAAGAGGGAAAATCATGTCGTAAAATACGAATCCGTGCCAGGGAACATGTTCAAGCTGTGTTGCAAACCATTTAAATACAGGCCAGCCTGAGAGTGCTGCAAGTGAAACAAAAATACTTTCGCCTCCCATAATCCAGAACATGTCGAATCCGCGGAGTGCATCAAGTGAATAAAGCCTTTTTGGAGCGGGTTTAATATCAGTATTCATTTTCTAATCCGGCCTATTAAATTAAAACAGTCAATTTATTTATCGTCTAAAATTATAATAATTGTTAAAACAGGCTTTAGGAAATGTAACAATTTTGTAATCGAATATATTTTTGATTATTTTGGGCACCTTAATTCTATAAGAGTTTTTGATAATAACTAAACTAAATGTCTATGAAAAAGATTCTGCTAATGCTGTTATTCATGGCATCAACTATTTTGTATGCACAGCGGGTAACAGTGTCCGGAACTGTAACGGACTCCCAGGGCAATCCACTGCCCGGAGCGACAGTTCAGGTCAAAGGAACAAATGTTGGAGTTCTTACTGATGCCGGTGGAAAATTTTCGGTTGAAACCGGGCCAGGGTCTGTTCTTGTTATATCCTTTGTGGGATTTAATTCTTCGGAAATAAACGTAGGGAACCAGACTACAATAAATGTAAGGCTGAGTGAAAGTGTGCTCGGTCTTGAAGAGGTTGTGGTTGTCGGTTACGGGACACAGAAAAAACTGAATCTGACGGCTGCTGTTGATCAGGTGACCAACGAAACGCTTGAGAACAGGTCTGTTCCCAATCTTACCCAGGGCCTTAAGGGAGTATTACCAAACCTTAATATTAACCTGCTGGACGGTAAACCCATTCAATCCCCGAGTTTTAATATCAGGGGGACAACCTCTATCGGGCAGGGTGGTAGCGCACTGGTACTTATTGACGGAGTTGAAGGAGATCCGAGCCTTCTTAATCCCAATGACATTGCAAGTGTTTCCGTTCTTAAGGATGCCGCCTCTGCTGCAATTTACGGAGCAAGAGGAGCATTTGGTGTGGTGCTGATCACCACCAAGAATCCTGAAAAGGGAAAAACGAATATTACATATTCAAGCAATTATTCTATTAAAACACCTACAGTACCTGATTTTGTTACTGACGGTTATACTTTCCTCCAGATGTTCGCGGATGCATTTGTGAACGGCGATGGTTCATTTCCCCAGAACGTTAATAAGGAAACGAAATTTTCCCAGGCTTACCTTGATGAATTCAAGAGAAGAGCCGAATCGGGACAACCCTATAATGAAGTTGAAATAGATCCTGTCACCGGTGAATATGTCTATTATGGGAACACCGACTGGTATGAACTGCTTTACAAGGATTTCACAACTGCCAGTGACCACAATATTACCGTGTCGGGAAGCAGTGACAAAGCAGCATATCTTGTTTCGGGAAGAATTATGGACCAGCCAGGTATCTTCAGATATAGTTCAGATGATTATTCAATGGTAAACCTCCGGGCAAAAGGTTCCATTCAGGTATTACCCTGGTTATTGCTCGAGAACAATACCGATTATTCAACGATGAAGTACTACAATCCTTTCTCAGTGGGAGAAGGAGCAGTTGATATCTGGAACATCATTGCTGTTGACACTCATCCGCATTCGCCTATGTTTAATCCTGACGGAACCCTTACAACCGGAGCTGTTTACAGTGTAGGTGATTTCTGGTACGGGAAGAACGGTATAACCATGAAGAAAGGTGTCTTCAAAAATACAAGCGGATTTACGGCTCAGTTTTTTGATAATAAATTCCGGGTCAAGGGAGATTTTACAATAAGAAAAGACGATGTTGAAAATGTCACAAAGAGAGTACCCGTTCCTTATAGCAGCAAGCCTGGTGTATTATTATATGTAGGAACTGCTACAAATGATCTTAAGAATGACTGGGCAAAAACCCAGTACCTGTCAACTAATATTTATGGTGAATTTGAAAATACATTTAACAATGACCATTATATAAAGGTACTGGCCGGTTATAATTATGAAGAATCAACATATAACAGGATACTCGTTACCCGTAACGGATTGATCTATCCCGATGCCGTCGATCTTAATCTTGCACTCGGACAGGCAATCACAACAGGCGGAGGTTACGAAAAGTGGGCAATTCTGGGAGGATTTTCAAGAATTAATTATGCCTATAAGGACAGATACCTGGTTGAAGTGAATGCCAGATATGACGGATCATCAAAATTCCCTTCCAATCAGAGATTTGCTTTCTTCCCCTCAATTTCGGCAGGATGGCGTGTTTCAAAAGAATCTTTCTGGAATGTATCGCCGGATATCATATCAGATCTTAAGTTGAGAGCTTCATACGGATCATTGGGTAATGGGAATATCAGTTCCTATATATACCAGGAGCAGTTTTCAATTTCGCAGTCTTCCATTATTCTGAAAGGTCAGCTTCCCCAGATAACAAAGAACCCTGCTGTTCTTCCTGACGGAATTACATGGGAAACATCCACAACAACCAATTTCGGACTTGATTTTTCAATGTTGTCTGACCGCCTTAGATTTGTTGGCGACATATATACCAGGAATACAACCGATATGTTTACAATCGGAGTTACTTTGCCTGCTCTTTACGGCGCTACTGCACCAAAGGGCAACTATGCTGACCTGCAGACAAAAGGATGGGAGGCATCGTTGAGCTGGAGAGATCATTTTAATGTCGGATCCAAACCTTTGAATTATAATATCCGCTTCACTCTTGCTGATAATAAGTCAGTAATAAAGAAATATAATAACCCGAACAAACTGCTTTCAGATTATTATGTCGGACAGGTAATTGGTGAGATCTGGGGCTATGAGACCGAAGGCTTTTTCATTGATGATGAAGATGTCGCAAATCATGCAAAACAGAGTCCCCAGATGAGAGCGTCTCCTACAAATATATGGTATGCAGGTGACATAAAACTGAGAGATCTGAACAATGACGGTTTTGTAAATATTGGCACCAACAGGGTTTCGGATCCTGGTGACAGAAGGATAATCGGGAACAAATCTCCCCGCTATACTTATGGAATAAATCTTGGTGCAGACTGGGATAATATCTTCTTATCGGCATTCTTTGAAGGAGTTGGTAAGCAGGACTGGTATCCGAGCACGGAGGCTGAATACTTCTGGGGCCAGTATAACAGGCCTTATAATAATATACCTTTGTGGCATCTCGGCAATATGTGGACTCCGGATAATCGGGATGCTTATTTGCCAAGGACAATGTCGCGGGCTGCATCCAATGCAACAACAAGGGAACTTGGCGTTGCCCAGACAAAATATTTACAGAATGTTGCTTATATAAGGTTAAAGAACATTCAGTTAGGATATAATATTCCTAAAAATCTGATATCCAAGATCGGAATCAATAACCTGAGGGTTTACATTTCAGGTGAAGATATATGGTCATGGTCACCGCTCTATAAGATCGTCGGAAAAGGACATATGGATGTAGGCAATATCGGGCCGAGAGACCAGGTCATCAGACCGGGTGCAGGAGCAGACGGATTTAACTATCCGATAATGAAGAGTGTAATATTTGGATTATCCGTAGGAATTTAATTTTAAAATGAAATGATCATGAAAAAACAATATTTATGGTTTGCCCTTTTAGCCTTCCTTCTTGCATCCTGCGAAAAGGATCTTGAGCAAACTCCCGTATCGACTGCTTCACGAACAGCTGTATTTGGAAGCAAGGATGGTCTGGAAATGTATACCAACTCATTTTATTCAATATTACCAGGACGGACCACGAACCTTGACGCAATGTCGGACTACCTGGCTGTAAAGTCTGTGCCGACTTTTATTCAGGAAAATGCCTATGCTGCGACTCTGAGCACGGGATGGACCTGGACTGATCTCAGGAACCTCAATTATTTCATCGTAAATTGTGTTGACCCTAAAATTTCAGTTGCCGACAGGAAACACTATATCGGTATTGCAAAATTCTTCAGGGCATATTTTTATTTTGAAAAAGTGAAGCGTTTCGGAAATGTTCCCTGGGTAGGAAAACCTCTCGATGTGGCCGACACGCTCATCCTTTATGGAGGAAGGGATAACCGTACTTTAGTTATGGATTCTGTTCTGGCAGACATAAACTATGCCTGTGAGAATATTATGACCACAACCGATCAGTCGCGCAGTACAGTAACCAAATATCTTGCATATGCTTTAAAATCAAGAATATGTCTTTTTGAAGGCACTTTCCGCAAATATCATACTGAACTTAATCTTCAGGGTACTGCAGCAACATGGCTGACCAACGCTGAAACAGCTGCTAAAAAAGTGATGGATGAGGGCGGATTCTCCATTTATACAACAGGAGGCCCGGGGAAATCTTACCGGACATTGTTTACAAGTGATGCTCCTGTTGCAAGTGAAGTAATGCTCTCGGCAATTTCGGATATCACCCTCAAGGTACTTAATGATGCCAACTGGTACTGGACAAGTGGTACATATGGAGATAAGGCAAGCTTTATACGGACATTCATTAATACTTATCTGAATATTGACGGAACTCCGTTCACCAGTAATCCTGACTGGCCGACAATGCTTTTCAGGGATGAAGTAAAAGGAAGGGATCTGAGGCTCCAGCAGACTATCCGTATGGGTGATTATAAACGTATTGTCGGAGGTACTCCAATACCTGCTCCTCCTGTATTCTCATATACATTCACGGGTTACCAGCCCATTAAGTGGACTCTCGATGATATGTACTATGATTCCGAAAGGCTTAATACCAATTCAATCTCAATATTCCGTTTTGCTGAGGTGCTGCTGAATTATGCTGAAGCTAAAGCAGAGCTGGGTACCCTTACTGATGCCGACTGGGCAGCAACCGTCGGGAAACTTAGGGAAAGAGCCGGAATAACAAACGGACTTGTTACAAAACCTACTGTTG
Source organism: uncultured Rikenellaceae bacterium (assembly GCA_964421975.1). GTDB lineage: Bacteria > Bacteroidota > Bacteroidia > Bacteroidales > VadinHA17 > LD21. The sequence continues at coordinate 237 of CAYQZL010000171.1, read as the reverse complement.
CCGATCAATATCTCGTGACGAATTATTTTCCCGGAATAACCGATCCGGTGATCCTTGAAGTAAGAAGAGAAAGAGGAATTGAGCTTTGTCTTGAGGGTTTCCGTTTTGCAGATTTACTCAGGTGGAAAAGAGGAGAACTCATGGACATGGAATGGAACGGATTCTATGTACCTGAACTTGTAACTCCGATGGATCTTAATGAAGACGGGATACTGGATGTTGCATTCTATCAGGGGA
>CAYQZL010000170.1:0-9165 GCA_964421975.1 uncultured Rikenellaceae bacterium | reverse complement strand
ATAATCAGGAGCCTGTCTGTTCCTCATCTCCATGTTCCAGCGGTTGATAATAAGTGTCCGGTCCTCAACAGGACCAACGGTTTTTTTCCACTGATAACGGTTCTCGATATTCCTTCCTTCCACAATACATCCTCCCGGAAACCTTACAAAACCCGGCTTAAGATCAGCAATCATCTCAACAATATCTTTTCGCAGTCCGCCCGGTCTCCCCTTCCAGGTATCTGAAGGAAAAAGAGATACCATATCTATATCAACCGAACCCTTTCCTGTGAAAAGAAGTCGAAGATTTGCCTTCAGTTCTGTCCGGATTGCCTTAATGGATGCCCGATACTGTTGCCAGCTTTCTGTAAAACCCTTAAATTCAGTTTCTCCCAATACTGAACCATCCGGACTGATTATACCAACCTTCAGACTGAGATCCGAGCCTTCATGGATACGGGCATACATGGAGAAATCATATTGATTATCCTGTTTGATCCCCATTCCCCGGAAACCCTCGTTAACAAGGCTGTATGACCCGTCTGCTGCATCGACAACCAGTGTTACGTAATGAGGATTAGCCTGGTTTGCAGGAGAATAAAATGTCGGGATTGCCCTCCCTTCAGCTTTTTCACGTACCTGCCTCCAGCCCATAAGTGAAAGAGTGAATTCAAATGATCTGTTTTTTACCAGTTCCGCATATATACCTCCGTCAGCGGCAAAGTTGATGTCTTCAAAAAAGACACCCCACATTGCAGGCTGAACCTCTGCAACCGGTTTGTTTAAGATCACAGTAATTTCAGCCGGTTTTTGTGCTGTTAAAGAAAAAATAACAGGAGAAAAGAATACCAGGAATAAACAAGATTTCAAAATATTTTTCATTTCAGATAACTGATTGATTTTTAATAGTTAAAGTCATATACCAGAAAATCTTTTATACGATCAGCGAATCCGTTGAACCGTTGAGCCCTTGTGCCATTGCACCGTTGAGCCATTGCGCCCTTGTGCCATTGCGCCATTGAGCCATTGCGCCGTTGAGCCCTTGCGCCTTTATTAGGCTTTACCGCTGTGCCTTTTTAGTTTATTTTAAGCAGAACTATCGATTTTGCCGGTAATGTCACATTCAGAATATCACCTGTCTTCCTCGCACCATCAAATTTTGATATAATGACATTATCAGGTTTTTCAAACGTGTTGATGTCAGTGATCTTCGAAGCAGTCAATATCTGTCCTGTTACACCAGACCATTTCACATGGTTAAGAGTTGCACTGATATTAACGGGTCTGGCAGGATCAATATTTACAAGTGTGATATGTATGGTCCCTGTTGAATCTTTTGAAGCCGATACATTCAGTGCCGGAAGTTTCCTGTTTCCGAGCACATAATCCGGACTAAAGAATTTGACCGGCAACATGCTGGCATCATGGTGTACCTTATACATGTCGAACACATGATAAGTCGGTGTAAGCAGCATTTTCGTCCCTTGTGTAAGTATCACAGCCTGAAGAACATTTACCGTTTGTGCCAGCTGAGCCATTTTAACCCTGTCGCAGTGATTATTGAAAATATTAAGATGTGTTCCGGCAATGAGTGCATCGCGAAGGCTGTTCTGCTGGTAAAGAAAGCGTGGATTGGAACCTGGTTCAGGATCAGTCCAGATGCCCCATTCGCCAACAACCAGAGCTACTCTCTTCTGCGGATCATATTTTGTCATAACCGAATCGTGTAAGGTTATCAACTCATCGATCCGCAGTGCATTTTGCATTGTTACAAAATATGTTTCTTCAGTAAAATCCGTGGCCGATCCCGTGCTTTTTACCTGTGCAGTCTGTCCGCCCGGAGCACCCTGTCCCATCCTTCCGCGGGGCGGACGTGTATAATAATGAAAATCAAGGCCCCATACTCCTCCTCTTCCGCCCGGACCCACAAGACCCTGCATTAAAACTTCGGTCCACTGATAGTTACCTCCGCTGGCGCCGCAGGCAACCTTTCTCAGGACAGTTCCCGGGTAGTTCTTTGCAAAAGATGAATATTGCCGGAATTGTGTCACATAATATTCTGGGGTCATATTTCCTCCGCAGCCCCAGTTCTCATTCCCTACTCCCCAGAATTTAACACTCCATGGTTTTTCCCTGCCATTCTGTTTCCTGAGATTGGTCATCGGACTGATCCCGTCAAAATTCAGGTATTCGATCCACCTGCTCATTTCCTCTACGGTTCCGCTTCCCACATTGCCAACTATAAAAGGCTCTGCACCAATCAATTCGCACAGCTGCAGAAATTCATGTGTCCCAAAGCTGTTATCCTCAGTCACATTTCCCCAGTTGGTATTGATCATAGTCGGGCGTTTATCCCTTGGGCCGATACCATCGCGCCAGTGATATTCATCAGCAAAGCATCCTCCCGGCCAGCGAAGGTTTGGTATTTTAATTTTTCTCAGGGCTTCAACTATATCCAGTCTTATCCTGTCCTGTTTCGGGACCTGCATTGATTCGCTAACCCAGTAACCATCGTAAATACATCTTCCGAGATGTTCCGAAAAATGACCATAAATATGACGGCTGATTATATGTTCCGATGCACCGGCATCAACGACCAGTCCTACCGATGACTGACTGTAACTGTTTATACAGCATACAGTCATGATAATAAATAATACGTTTCTTTTCATGAGTTACAAATTCAATATTCTAAATTTTATTTTCTGATATTTCTACTCACTCTGTATTTCACCATGGAGTACACGATCCACGCCAAGTCCTGTCCCTTCACCCTCACCTCTCACAAGCCTTCGCTACCATATTCACTTTGTTACTGCGGTCAAAGGAAGTTCCGGTTTGCAAAGCCTCTCACTGCTCACCGCGTGTTGCTCACTGCTCACCGCTCATCACTCACCTCTAATCGCTGCCCCTCACCTTAACTGCACGTTTTTAGCAGCATCGTACATTTTCTGTGCTGCAGCTCTTAGTTTTTGTTCCGGAACCTTAATTACTTTCCGGTCATAGGTCATCAGTCCGTTTGTCTCTATCTCAACATCGGTTGTCTGGGTATAAATAGCAGCTGATAGTCCTCTTTTAATGAACGGAACAATTTGTTCAAGGTATCCCGAATATGTTTTGAACAGTGTATCAGCATTCTGGAAAGTCCTGTATCCCCAGTTATTTTTATCCAGCCAGGTATGACCCTCAAGGGGAAGTCCGAGCCCTCCGAATTCTCCGAGTACCAGAGCCTGTTTTGACCCGAAAATTTCAGGTTTGGCCATTACCGGACCGGGATAGTTATGAAGGTCGAGAATATGTCCCACTTCATGGAAATTCCCGCCGCTGGCACTGTTTACAAGTCTGGACGGGTCTTTATGCATTGTCCATGATGTTATTTCTGCTGTTTTAAACTGGCCCCATGCCTCATTGAATGGTACCCAGACAACAATACAGGGGTAATTGAACAAATAATCGATTATTGCATTCCATTCTTTCCTGTATATCATTTCCGATTCCTGTGTACGGGTTTTATCTGAGCCGCCTTCCATTCCCGGACGGGTGTTCCACTGGTTTCCGCCCAGATCACCGCTGGGCATATCCTGCCAGACCAGCATTCCGGTTTTATCGCAGTGATAGTACCAGCGTGCAGGCTCGGATTTGACATGTTTACGGATTGTATTAAAGCCCATTTCCTTTGTTTTGACTATATCAAACAACAGGGCTTCATCAGTAGGAGCCGTATAAAGTCCGTCGGGCCACCATCCCTGATCGAGGGGACCATACTGAAAAACGAACTGATTGTTAAGCATCATTCTGAGAACTCCGCTGGCATCAGGCTTAAGAGAGATCTTTCTCATTGCAAAATAGCTTTTAACCTCGTCGGTCATCTTTCCTTTTCTCATTACGGATATTTTCAGATCATACAGAAAAGGATTATCCGGCGACCATAGTCTGGGATTTGATACCTGAAGTTCAATTTTTGTACCGGCGGCTGCTTCGGATTCTGAAACCATGTTCTCACCGTCCCATGCAGTAACCCGTACCATATCTCCCGTCAGGGGATTCTGAACCTCCACTTCGAGTTTAAGTACTCCCTTATCAATATCAGGGACCTGTTTTGTTGAAGAAATATATGTTTTGGGAACAGCTTCGATCCATACAGTCTGCCAGATACCTGTGACCGAGGTGTACCATATTCCCGATGGTTTAAGAACCTGTTTTCCTCTGGGCTGTGGCCCTTTATCAACCGGATCACTTACTTTAAGTTCCAGCATCTGCGATCCGCCACCTTTAATGAAAGAGGTAATATCAAAGGTAAAAGGATCATAACCTCCCTGGTGTGAACCCACGAGTGTACCGTTAATAAAAATTTCTGATTTCCAGTCAACTGCACCGAAATGCAGCAGGATATTCTTCTTCCTGAAATTTGACGGTACCGTAAATCTGGTCCTGTACCATAAAATCTTATCAGGACCAACAACTTTATTTACCCCTGACAGTGCCGACTCGATGGCAAAGGGGACCAGAATTTTACCATCAAAAGCTGAAGGCTTTGTGCTTCCGGACGGAGTGATTGCATAATCCCACAATCCGTTCAGGTTTTTCCATTCATTTCTGACCATCTGTGGTCTTGGATATTCAGGAAGCGGATTGAGCGGATTTACTTCAGCCGACCAGGGTGTGCTGATCCTGTCACCGGCCAGCTGCCAGCCTGTTGTCTGTGATTGTGTAAATCCTGAAAAGAGAATCAGGATCATTGCTGCAGATAGTAATTTTTTCATAGATTTTTCTGTGGTAATTTTGTTTGAATAATTTACATACTTCCAAAATAACACAATTTCTTCCGGAATAAAATCCGTTTTGCAGTGGAATATGTAATGAAATAATTTATTCAGGTATCCGGTGTATTCTTTCAGAGACAGGCTGATCAATAATTATAGGCACTTTTTCGACCAGAAGGCTTGTCGTATCAAGATGCAGTGCTTTCTCATCAGGCTGGCCGATACGCCTTACAAGCAAATGGAGCGTAAGAATGAAATTCTCCATGGTGGTAAGCTTGAAATCGCGAAGCATTATCCTGTCAATAAGAACAAATATAAATTCACCCTGGAAACCATGTTTCTTCAGGGAATCATAACTGCTCTGAAGGCTTATCTCGCCCGACTTAACCATATCTTCAAGGACTTCCCTGAAATACAGGTTTATTTTAGAATCAACCTTGAATCCGATCCGGAAATCAATCCTGATAAGTATCCCCGGTATAATCTGTTTAATCCTGTAATCAAACCTGTTAGGCTCATCAACCCTGTCAACATGAAGAAGCCAGTATGTTCTTGCACGTTTAGGCTGTTTATGGAATATTGAGTAGATAACTTTTGATTCAACCTGATCATCTCTGTTTGCTCTGATTATATAAACCAGATTTGTAGCGAACAGTGGTATTGTTTCATCTCTGCTCAGGTCCCTGAAGAGATCCAGATATTTGTCGAGATCGGCAAATGTGATAAACCGGTTCTTTAATTTTCTTCCGAAATACCATCCGTACATTACAAGGAAAAAAACCGAAGTTATCAGAAGGGTATACCATCCGCCGAACCTGAATTTATGAAGATTTGCTATAAGAAAGCTTCCTTCGGTCAGAAGATAGGCCATCAGGAGTAAAAGAACCAGACGGTGATTTATCCCTTTCTGCAACAAATAATATGAAAGAAGCAAGGTGGTCATTATCTCAGTAATGTTTATTGCCAGCCCGTATGCCATTGTCATATCAAGCGATTCACGGAATATCAGTACAGTGAGGCTGCAAGATATCCAGAGGAACCAGTTGACAAAAGGGAGATAAATATTTCCTCTGGATTTCGTCGGGTAAAGTACCCTGATTTTAGGCCACAGGTTTAGTGAAACAGCTTCGCCCATCAGGTTGAAGGATCCTGTAATTATTGCCTGGCTTGCAATAACAGATGCTAATGTTGCAAATATTATTCCCGGTAACAGGAACCATGAAGGCATCATTGAGAAGAAAGGATTAACTTCAACAGCAGATCCCATATTGGTTAAAATCCATGCACCCTGGCCGAAGTAGTTTATAACAAGAGCTGTTTTTACAAAAATCCATGCTATCCTGATGTTCCTGCTTCCGAAGGCACCCAGTCCTGCATATATCATTTCTGCACCTGTTACCGAAAGGAATACTGCGCCCAGAAGTATAAATCCTCCCGGATACTCATTTATAAACTGATATGCATATACCGGATTTAATGCTTTTATGATCCCCGGAAATGACAATATATTAATTATCCCCAGTATAGCTATGATCACAAACCATAGTGCCATCACCGGGCCCAGATACTTACCTATAATATTTGCACCAAACTGCTGAACGAAGAAAAGAATTGTAAGAATTATCAGGACTACAGGAAATACCGTAATGGAAGGGTACAGGATCTTTAATCCCTCAATTGAAGATGTCATTGTAATTGCAGGAGTTATCACACCATCGGCAAGGAATGCAGCTCCTGCTATCATTGTAAGAAGTGCGGCCCACTGAACCTTGCTTTTTATGAGTGTAAAAAGTGCGAAAATTCCACCTTCTCCATTGTTATCGGCTCTGAGAGCCACAAGAACATATTTTATTGTTCCCAGAAGGGTTAAAGTCCAGAATATGCATGATAACCCCCCGTAAACAAGTAATTCGTTCAGGTTTCCCGGACCAATATTTATCAAAGCCCTGACTGCATAGAGCGGACTTGTTCCGAGTGAGCCGAATACTATCCCCAGCGTGGCAAGTGCCCCTCCGGCAGAAAGTCTGATCAGTCCCTGACCCGCTTTACCTTTTTCCATGATCCGGTCCCGCTTAAGTTTATTAACTGCAAAAAAGGAGATCAAAGTTATAAATAAATTATCTTTGGCCGGTTATGTCAGCAATAAAAATAGGAACAGGGGTATGTGATAAAACCATTATCCCGGTATCAGTCAGAGTATTTATAGTATTCAGCCTGATATTCACCTGCCTGTCCGCCAGGCTTAACAGTCAGTCAGTTACTGAGCAGGAAAATAAACTGACTTTGCTGTTCATGGGTGATATAATGGGCCATGACACTCAGATCAGAGCTGCAGAGAATAAAGAAACCTTAATCTACGACTACAATGATCAGTTCAGGTATTTATTACCTGTACTTGATAGCTGTGATTTTGCAGCAGCTAATCTGGAAGTAACACTTGCAGGTCCTCCTTACAAAGGATATCCTCAGTTCAGCTCTCCCGCAGCCCTGGCTTCGGCATGCCTGAATGCGGGAATTGATTGCCTCTTCACTGCAAATAATCACGCTGCCGACAGGGGAAACAAAGGAATCATCAATACTCTTTTCAGGCTCGACAGTATAGGAATTATGCATACCGGAACTTTCCGCGACAAAGCTTCGGCCGATACATTGCAGCCTCTGATGATTGTTAAAAACGGTATCTCAGCAGCATTCCTTAATTATACCTACGGAACCAACGGTATTCCCGTTCCGCCTCCCGTGGTTGTCAACATGCTCGAAAAAGATAAAATAACTTCCGACATCGAAAAAGCCAGATCATTAAATCCCGATCTGATAATACTTGTCCTCCACTGGGGTACTGAATATGACACAATACCTTCAGAAAGCCAGATAAATCTTGCCAATTACTTCTTTTACAAGGGTGTTGATCTGATAATTGGATCCCATCCCCATGTCCTTCAGAAAATGACCTGGCAAAAGGATAATCCCATTTTCAAAAACAAAGCTGTTGTATATTCCCTCGGGAACTTTGTTTCAAATCAGAGAAAACCCCGTACTGACGGGGGGGCAATGGTGAAGATCGATATCATCAAAAATGACAGTTCGGTTTTCATCTCTGATGCAGGATATTATCTGACATGGGTTTATACCCCTTTTGAAAATGATAAAAGAAAATTCTACATCCTTCCCTGTACTGAATTTGAAAATAAGCCGGAGTTTTTCTCCGACAGGAATGACTTTTTGCAAATGCAGAGATTCATAAAAACCTCAAGATCATTATTATATAATCAAAACGAAGGATTCCGGGAGCTTTTCCGGAACGGACAGGAGAGGATATCTCAGTGATGAGGTTGAGGCGGCGTCCGGCGTGCGGCATCCGGCGTCCGGCGTGCGGCGTGCGGCGTCCGGTAAGAGGCGTGGGGAGTGGAGCGTGAGGAATATTTTTGTTAACATGCGGTATAATTAATGTTTTTGTTCATATTTGCAAAAACCAGAGGAGATTATTCCTGATAAAAAGATTTTTATGAATGACTCGATAGCATTACTCTCTGTCACAGCAGTTTCGATAGGATTTGTTCATACGCTTTTCGGGCCCGATCATTATCTGCCATTCATTGTACTGAGTGAAGCAAAAAAATGGACGCTCAAAAAAACAATGTTCATAACTTTCATATGTGGACTTGGACATGTTCTAAGTTCGGTCGTACTTGGTCTGGTGGGTATCGCAGTCGGAATATCCCTGAACCGTCTGGTCGACACTGAATCATTCAGGGGAAACATAGCTGCATGGCTTTTCATTGCTTTCGGTCTTGTATATATGATCATTAGCATCCGAAACCTGATCCGGAACAGGAAACACAGTCATACTCACTTTCATCCGGGAGGTGAACAGCATGTTCATGAGCACGATCATCACAAAGAGCATGTACACGTACATGAGACAGATGTTGTTAAAACAACACCCTGGATACTGTTCCTGATTTTTATTTTTGGTCCGTGTGAACCCCTGATACCCATCCTTATGTATCCGGCAGCACAGAGTAACATCGGTGGTGCAGTGCTTGTTTCAGTATTGTTCTCCGTGGTCACAATCGCCACAATGATGGGTGTTGTCCTTGTTTTCAGGCTCGGACTGAGCAGGATCAATCTGAAGCCTGTTGAAAAATACAGCAATGTGATCGCAGGAGCCGTTATTTTCCTGTCAGGCATGGCTATCCAGTTCCTCGGATTATAATAAACAGTTGATCTTTTCATTCCTTTACAAAATAAACCGGAGCTAATTCGCATTAAATTATTAGCTTTGCGGTAAATAGATTTATTTTAATGGTATACGACTATAATACTCAGAGAAAAAGGATGGCTTTGCCTGAATATGGCAGGAACGTTCAGAAGATGGTAGATCATATAAAGACCATAGAAGACAGAAATGAAAGGAACCGGG
>CAYQZL010000169.1:0-9198 GCA_964421975.1 uncultured Rikenellaceae bacterium | reverse complement strand
ATAGCGTTACAGATCCGTCGGAAATTGTACCGCTGAGATTTCCAGGTGATCCGGATTCATTTAATTCTCCGTAAAGATTTTTATTGGAGCTGACAGTTATATAACAAATGGAATCAGAGGGTGATAAAAATGAGGCTATTACCAGTTTCTGTTCAAAGGGCGGCAGCTTAACATGCTTTACCTCCTTTTCGCATGCGAGACACGATAAGATTATTATGGAAGAGATAAAGTATTTAATAGTTTTTGCCATTCTCCGGAAGCTTTAAAATCTGAATGAATATGTGACTGACGGGATAAGCGGAAAGAGGCTGACCTGTGTCAGTACACCATGTTCCTTTCCATTTACGATATTATATTGAATATAGTAATAGAAAGGATTTTTACGGTTGTAAACATTATAAACGGATATTTCCCAGGTTCTTTCTCCCCATTTCTTTTCTTTGTGAAACTGTACACCAAAATCCAGCCTGTGATATGCTGCCATCCTGAAATTGTTCTTCTGACTGTAATCTTTGACGACCGGTCCGGCCGCGCTTATATGGTGACTCTCAAAACCGTCGGGGTAGGATGGATCGCGAAGATCGCCGGGAAGATGCTCCGTAGCAGTATATTCAGAAAGGGGAAGCGTAACTGCATTTCCCGTTCCATACACCCATGTACCTGAGATTGTTATGTGGTCATTAAGCTTATAAATGCCTACAAGTGAAATATCATGTCTCCTGTCATACCTGGCATAAAATTTTTTTCCGAAATTGAGTGAATCAAACTGTAGCTGAGTCCATGATAAAGTATAACCGATCCATCCTGTAAGATTTCCTTCCTTTTTCTGTGCCATGAATTCGATCCCATAAGACCATCCCCGGCCGGAAGTGACATTATCTTCCCAGTTGATCCCCAGTCCGGAATCTGCTTCGTCAAGGTCCAGAAATGAAGCTCCTTCCTTATAACCGATGACACGATCCATTTTCTTGTAATAAGCTTCAAGCGACAGGGCCATTGCCGGATTGGTAAGGTCCCTGACAATTCCCAGGGCTACCTGGTCAGATCTCTGTGGCCTGACCCTGTCAGTTGTCGGCACCCACAGATCTGTAGGCAGATTAATACCTGTATTGGAGATCATATGAATGTACTGGTTCATCGTTGCAAAGGACCCTTTAATGGCAAAATCATTATTCAGCCTGTATGCTGCGGATATTCTGGGTTCAAAAAAACTATAACTGTTTTCGCTCGCTTTAAAATAGCTGTACCTCAAACCTCCGTTTATCTTAATACGTGGGAAAGGCTGCCATGTGTCTTCAATATAAGCTCCTGATTCTGAGCCATAAGTGTATATAACATCATGTATACTGATTTGTTGAGGTACATCTATCTCTACAAATGCATGAGGATTGAACCTGTGAAATATAGTCAGAAATCCTGCTTTGATCCAGTGTCTGGGATTTGGAAGGTAATCGATATCGGATTTAATGGTAAGATCCCTTATTCCGGAATTATATTCAGCATAATAATTTTTACCTTCTGTTTCAACAATATACTTTTCACTTATACCAAACGAATATTTGCTGTATACAAAGGAGATATTAGAGAATAACTTACTGCTGAACAGATGATTCCACCTGAGTGTCGCAGTAGAATTACCCCACCTGAAACCGGCAGTCTCATTGTAATCTTTATTTTTGTTCTTCAGATAAAATTTATCATTCCCGAAATAACCGCTGAGATATACTTTATTTTTTCTGCCGAAATCGTAATTGACCTTTGCATTGAGATCATAGAAATAGTAACCTGTATTGCTTTCATCAAGGGCTTTGAGTATGGGCCGTAAAATTAAATCTGCATAAGTTCTTCTTCCTGAAATCAGTATGGATGAAACGTTTTTTTTCAAAGGACCTTCTAAAGTGAACCTTGATGAGATCAGACCTGCACCGCCTTCTCCATGCCACTCCTGCTTGTTACCTTCTTTCATATTCATCTCAAGTACCGACGACAGACGTCCTCCATATCTTGCAGGAAAGCCTCCTTTGGTAAATTCGATATTCTTGATAGCGTCTCCGTTAAAAAGCGAGAAAAAGCCGAAGAGATGGGTGGCGTTATATACTATTGCGTCATCAAGGATTATCAGATTCTGATCAGGACCACCGCCTCTGACATACATTCCGCTTGTTCCTTCGGTCCCTTTCTGGACTCCGGGCATGAGCTGTATGACTTTAAGCACATCTTTTTCTCCGAGCAGCGACGGCACATTCCTGACCTGGGCTGTCTGCAGCTTTATACTGCTCATTTTCCCTGATTCACTCAGCTTTTCTGTTCTCCCTGCGGTTACTGTTACCTCATTAAGTATTATGTTGGGCTTCAGGTTGATATTCAGTTCAATGTTTTCAGTAAGACTTAGCTCAACAGTTTGCGGAGCATAACCTACATAAGAAAAGACCAGACTTGCCGAATCACCGGCAGGCAGAGTGATCGAATAGAATCCGTAGCTATTGCTTACCGTACCTGTTTTGAGTCCGGGTACATGGATATTTACCCCGATAAGTGTTTCACCGCTTTCATGCTCCTTAACAAATCCACTGATAGTGAAACGTTTCTGAAGTTGTGCATATGAAGGATGCACAACTAAAAATAAAACAAATGCAAGAACTGATGCTTTCATCCTGCCGGGTAGAGTCCGTTAGTAAACGTGTTTAATAACCACATATTTTTAAATATTGTAAAAATATGTAACTTGCAGCCATAAAAATGATAGCAAAGCTTATATATCGTTTTAACCGGCAACGCCTTGGCCGGAGATTATATAGTTGTCTGATGTTTTACAGCAACTGATTCTCATTTTATCCGGGATTTCCCGGAAAGATTTTCCTTTTCAACATTCTCAAGCACATAAAATACTTTTTTTAATGAAAGGGTTGATTTTCAGCATAAAAAGATATTCAATCCACGATGGCCCGGGGATAAGGGTAAGCTTTTTTATGAAGGGATGTCCGCTTTCTTGCTGGTGGTGTCATAATCCTGAAGGTATATCCCCTGATCCTGAGATAGTTGAAGAGTCACACAGAATAGGGGAGAAGCTAATAAAACGGAAAGAAAACGCGGGTAAATATTATTCGGCTGATGACCTGCTCCGTATCCTTGAAAGAGAGAGGATCTTTATGACAGAATCAAACGGTGGTGTCACTTTTTCGGGCGGAGAACCATTATACCAGTTTGACTTCCTCCTGGAGGCATTAAGAGCTTGCAGGGCAAATGGTTTTCATACTGCTGTTGATACATCTGGTTATTCGTCGGCTGAGAACTATCTGGCAATATTACCTTACACCAATCTTTTCCTGTTTGATATCAAACACCTTGACGATTTAAAACATGTTGAATGTACCGGCGTGTCAAACGCCCGGATCCTTGAAAACTTTGACCTGATATCCGGAAGCAGATCTGATATCTATGTCAGAATACCTGTAATTCCCGGTTATAATGACAGTCAGGAACATCTTGAGAGATTGAGAAACTTTATTGCCGCCCATAGTACTGATAATCTGAAGATGATCTGTCTTCTTCCTTTTCATAAGACAGGATCATCAAAATACAGGAAATTCGGTATCCCATATAAAATGAAGGATTTACAACCGCCGTCAAAACAAAGAATGAATGAACTGAAAGATTTTTTCAGCTATACCGGAATTAAAGTTAAAACAGGTGGATAATGGCATATTTAAACTTTGTGCTTTGGCATCTTTGTGGCATTAATGACATTTTTCTCTGCCAAAAAGGTACGAAGGTGCGAAGGTACGAAGGTGCGAGGGTACGAAGGTGCGAGGGTACGAAGGTGCGAGGGTACGAGGGTGCGAAGGACGGAGGCACGGAGGCACGAAGAATCACTAAGATAATGAAGAGCTTATAATGTAAAAAAATATGATACTTACTGAAAGAGTAAAGAGATTGAGGGAGAAGAGTCTGAATGCCGTAGAAAAACTGTCTGCAGAAAGGGCACTTCTTGTAACACGATTTTATAAAAGTGATGAAGCCAGGGAGCTATCTGTTCCTGTAAAAAGGGCAAAGGCATTTGAATATATCCTGAGGAATAAAAGCCTTTATATCGGAGAAGGTGAGCTGATAGTTGGCGAAAGAGGGCCAGCGCCAAAGGAGACTCCCACATACCCTGAGATAAGTCTTCACTCTATGGAAGACCTTGATATACTCAATTCAAGAAAAAAAGTCTCATTCAGGGTTGATGAAGAGGCCAGACAAATTTACAGAGATGAAATCATTCCTTTCTGGAAAGGTAAAAGTAACCGTGACAGGATAATGAGCCTTATGACCCCTGAATGGCAAAATGCATACAAAGCAGGTATTTTTACCGAATTCCAGGAGCAGAGGGCTCCCGGTCATACTGTTCTGGGCTATAAGATGTTCCGTACCGGTTTCCTTGATCTGAAGGATGAGATCAGGGACAGTCTGGCAAAACTCGACTTTTATAATGATAAGGATGCCTGTTCGAAGTCAGAGGAACTGAAAGCAATGGACATTGCATGCGATGCCATTATCATGTTTGCCCGCCGGTACTCTGAAGCGCTCGCATTGCTCACGGAAAGTGAAAGTGATCATGTTAGGAAGAGCGAGCTCCGGAAAATGGCAGAGATATGCCGGAGAGTTCCGGCACATGCACCGGAAACGGTACATGAGATGCTGCAGCATTACTGGTTCATCCATCTTGGTGTCATAACGGAGCTCAATCCCTGGGATTCATTCAATCCCGGGCGTCTGGATCAGCATCTCTGGTCTGTTTATAAAAAAGAAAAGGAAGAAGGTTCAATAACTGATGAAATGCTTTATGAGCTGCTGGGCTGTTTCTGGATAAAGTTCAATAATCATCCTGCACCTCCGAAAATGGGTGTAACGGCTTCTGAAAGCAGTACCTATACCGATTTCTGCCTTATCAATCTTGGAGGAGTTAAACCTGACGGTACGGATGCCGTTAACGAAATGACATATATACTCCTCGATGTAATCAAGGAGATGAGGCTCCTTCAGCCAGGTTCAATGATTCAGATCAGCAGAAAAAATCCCGACAGATATATCCACAGGGCGCTTGATATAATCCGTACAGGATTCGGTCAGCCATCGTGTTTTAATACTGAAACGATAATCCAGGAACTGCTGAGACAGGGCAAGAATATCACCGATGCCCGTAACGGAGGTGCATCGGGATGTGTCGAAACTGGTGCTTTCGGTACTGAAGCATACTGGCTTACGGGTTATTTCAACCTGCCGAAAGTGCTGGAACTGACCCTGAATAATGGTTTTGATAAAAAGACCGGGATACAGGTGGGGCTTCAGACCGGAAATGCATCAGATTATAAATCTTTTGATGAACTGCTGGAAGCTTACAAAGCTCAGGTAACTTACCTTATCGATATAAAGATAAGAGGTAACAATATTATACAGCGTACATTTGCAGACTGGCTGCCGGCACCTTTCCTTTCTCTGCTTGTTGAGGATTGTATAACAAATGCCAGGGATTACAATAATGGAGGCGCTAGGTATAACACTACATATATTCAGGGTGTTGGCCTCGGTAGTATTGCTGATATGCTTACGTCAGTCAGGTATAATATTTATGATACCGGAAGAGTGACCCCTGATCAGATGATGAGAGCTCTGGAAGCGGATTTTGAAGGATTTGAAGAGTTACAGCACGATCTGATCTATGATACCCCAAAGTATGGTAATGATGATGATTATGCCGATCAGCAGGCTGTATCGGTCTTTGAGATTTATTATGATCAGGTAAATGGCAGACCGGACTCCAGGGGGGGAGTACATCGTATAAATATGCTTCCGACAACATGTCATATTTATTTCGGGAGTGTGACTGATGCAACACCTGACGGCCGCAAATCGGGGAAACCATTATCTGAAGGGATATCTCCCGCTCAGGGTGCCGATAAAGAAGGGCCGACCGCAGTAATTAAGTCGGCATCAAAGATAGATCACTTACGTACAGGAGGAACTCTCCTGAACCAGAAATTTGCGCCGCAGTTTTTTGAGGATGAAGAGAGTTATAATTGTCTGACAGCCTTGATAAGAAGCTATTTTGCTCTTGACGGGCATCATGTCCAGTTCAATGTTGTCAACGCCTCCACACTCAGGGAAGCACAAAAACATCCTGAATTACACCGCGATCTTATTGTAAGAGTTGCCGGATACAGTGATTACTTCAATGATCTGGGTGAAGATCTTCAGGATGAGATCATTCTCAGAACAGAACATGAGACATTATAAAAAAATACGTCTTTTAATACATATTAAAAGACGTATTAAAAGACGTATTTAAGTCTATTTCTTTTTGTCTCTTGTTTCGTTGAATACCGATGTTGCTGTAGCAACAATGCTTGAGATATCTGTCAGGTTTGAGGGAAGGATAAGTGTGTTATTCTGTTTTGCTAAATTCCCGAAAGCAACAAGATATTGTTCAGCGATTCTGAGGTTTACGGCATTTAGTCCATTATCTTCAGAAATTGCTTTTGCAATGGCTCTTAAACCGTTTGCTGTAGCATTGGCGACCTGTTCTATCTCAGAAGCACGTCCTGCAGCTTCATTGATCCGTCTTTGTTTTTCACCTTCTGATTTCAGGATAAACTCCTGTTTGTCGCCGTCAGCAACATTGATCTTAGCCTGGCGAGTGCCTTCCGATTCTGCAATTAATGCTCTTTTTTCCCTTTCGGCTCTCATCTGTTTTTCCATGGCATCCTTTATGCTCTGTGGCGGTGAGATATTTTTCACTTCATAACGTGTAACCTTGATACCCCACGGATCACTTGCCTTATCCACAGCTTCTACAATTGTTGCGTTTATTGATTCTCTTTCCTCGAAGGTCTTGTCAAGCTCCAGCTTTCCTATTACGCTCCTCATGGTGGTCTGTGCTATCTGGATTGAAGCAAACCTGTAATTATCAATACCATAGGAAGCTTTCTGAGGATCAAGTACCTGGAGATAAAGAATTCCGTCTACCTCCACTGCGATGTTGTCACGTGTTATACAAACCTGTGGTGCAACATCGATTGCCTGTTCCTTGAGAGTATGCCTGTACCTTACTTTATCAATAAAAGGAAGAAGGATCTGGAATCCTGCCGAATATACAGCTTTGAATTTACCAAGTCGTTCAACAATAATAGCTGTTCTTTGAGGAACAACCTTTATCATCGAAGATATGAGTATAAATGCAAGAATGATTATACCTATAAGTATAATTGTCATGCTTGATCCTGCCATTAGCAGTAATAAGATGTTCAGTTGTGTCATTTTGAGTTGGTTTTTGGTTCGACGATCAATGTCAGATTTTGTTTATTGATTATTCTTACGCTTTGTCCGGCTTCTAATTTTGACTCCGATTCAGCTTTCCACGATGTTCCCTTGAATTCCACTTTCCCTGTTTTTCCGGGAATAATATCCTCCAGTACAATGGCATCCCTTCCGGTAAATTCATCCTCAACCTCACCCGACCTGTCATCTTTATTGTAAATGAATTTATTATGGATCATTTTACGGAAGATGAGAAGTGCGGCTACAGATGTAACTGAAAAAATTATTACCTGGAGGTTTATACCAGGATTGCTGAACAAACAAATAAGAGCCGTTATCCAGGCTCCCGCCCCGAAAAAGAAAATTACAAATCCGGGTACAACAAGTTCAAGAAGCAGCAGGACCAATCCCAGGATAAACCAGAAAAGTTCCGGCCTGTTCATCATAAATTCATTCATAGAATATAGTTTAAATTGATCTAAGGAAATTATCAATGGCAGAGTAAAATTAAACAAATCGGCTAAATCTGCAAACAGAAGTACAGAATACTTGATAAAGATTAAGCAGGACCGGGGAATTTATTGTATGTGATGTTATTGAGAGATGTTCTGATTAATATCTTTCATCCACGATACAACCTTTTTGGAATAGAAGTTCAGGTTTTCACGGGTAATGTCACCCTCCAGCTTGATCAAAAAGCCCTTGTATACTTTAAAAGTTTCATCATACTTATAGCAGATATATCTGTGTGAACCCATATCAGCTCCTGATTGTTTCGGAGCGGATATTTTGCTCGAAGAAATATTCGAAATATAGCGGGAATACTTCTCAAGTTCTGCCTCAGTTATGGCTGTTTCAGCAATGGTGCAGCGGTCGAGATTCTCCGAAAGCTGATCCATATATATTATCAGATCATTGTCGGGGTGGTTCCATTCCTCCGGATTCTTATATTTTAAAACATTTCCTTCCTTGTCTATAAAATATCCTTCATGCTGAGCACCCCATGCATTATTCTGATATTCGTACTGAAAAAGGACTTCCTGATCATCGCTCAGAATGAAGTTCTTACCGCATCCGGTAAGGATCAGTCCAGTCAGGATCATTAATAATATTTTATGACCGTTCTTTTTCATAAGTATAAAATTCACTTCAAAAATCGGACCATAACACCTCTGATTTATTGTATGTTTCAGTAAGATTTCAACAAATTTTGGTGTGGGAGCAGTTTGAAATTATTTTAATATTCCATTTTTATTTTGTATCTTAAAAAAGTCGTTTTGAATGTAAGGAGCAGATAAATCAGGGGTTGTCAGAGAATTCAACACAAAGGATTAAATGATTTATTGATAGTATTTTAGTTGCTAAAAGTTCAGGCGGGGCAGACTTTAACCTAAAAGAGAAACTGAAATGGAAAAATTCTTTGATTATTTTGATATCCGGCACAGGCAGGAAATAATGAACAAGCCGGCCGTAAATGACGGGCCGGTTATAACAATATCGAGGCTGACAGGGTGTGATGCCAGACAGGTTGCCGGGCATATCGTCGATTTGCTGAACAGGAAAGGGGACACAAAGAAATGGAAATGGATTGATAAGGATATCATTTACGATATTGCCAGGGAGTTGAATACCAATAGTGAACGGGTTGAGTCATTCTACAAGGGATTTGAACTTTCAAATATGTCAGAGATGATCATGGCCTTTTCGGGTGGTTATGTGAGTGATATGCGTATTAAAAAAGCCATCAGAGATGTTGTTCTGCCGATGTGCAGGGAAGGTTATATCGTTCTGGTCGGAAGAGGAGGTGTTTCCATAGCCCAGAATATTCCAAGATCGCTTCATGTAAGGCTTATAGCTCCATTTTACTGGAGGGTTGAGAACGTTATGAAGAAGAAAGAGATG
>CAYQZL010000168.1:0-9200 GCA_964421975.1 uncultured Rikenellaceae bacterium | reverse complement strand
ACACCCTATCCTACACTCTTTCCCTACACGACGCTCTTCCGATCTATCGTTGTATCTTGTTGTTCTCAGATTCTCAGCCATCCATACCTGATCTCCTATCTTGATGACATTATAGGTATTTCCGTCAGCATCGTTCACAAACGCCTGGCCGGCAAATTCAGTTTCATAATAAAGCTGCAGTATTTCAGTATCCTCAAGAACACGATTATAAAATCTCAGATCATCAATTGACATCTGGGAAGTTGCACCTGTTTTGCCGCCGATAGTAAATTTTGTAGTGGTTCCGGTATTAATCGTATATGTGTTAAAATTATTACCCGTATAACCTGAAAGAAGAGTTCCGTCATAATAAACTCTTGCTCCGTTGAGAGATGTACCGAATTGCGTTGAAAAAACAAATACAAAGTGATGCCATTTCCCGTCGCTTGCATTTGGTGCAGGGCAATCCAGATATGCATTGCTTATATCCAGGTGAACATGAGGTGTGGTCTGGGCAAACACACCCGGATTAAAAAATGCACCATTCGCGGTTGATCCGTAAAAGCAACAACTCCCCCCTGCTTCACCGGCAGGGATCTTTACCCAGAATGAAATAGAGCGATCACCGTTACCTGAAACCCCGGAGAATTGTGTTGAAATATTTGAAGTCCCTGTAAAATGATAAGCATTATCAGCTTTCCCGAACCTGTCAGTGGTTAATGTGGCACCATTGACCGTTCCGTCCCAGCCATGCCCGCTGAAATCATTGGCATTACCCTTAAAAGGATAAAATGCAAGTAATCCTTCGCCGGGTGCCGGAAGTTGCCTGTAGAATATCTCCTCCAGATTAAGCACTCTTTGTATTATCTGGTCCAGGTTTTCCTTACCAGTCAGACTTTCCGCTTTAACTGCATGAAGAGCATAAGGTACACTTAAAAGCTGGCTGGTACCCGTGATAGTATAATTTGTTCCGCCTGAAAGATCTGTTTCGGTTTTCAGGAAATAAGGTCCGGCAGACCAGTCTATGGATGTAAAGGTACCGGAAACAACCGTTCCTCCTCCAATATCTATGACAGCCAGTCCGTTTGAATTTGTCTGTGGAGTATGTGTTTCTACATAAACAGCCGTTCCTGTTGCAGAACTCTTAAGTATACTAACCCTCATTCTGACAGTCTGGTTTGTAATAAGAGTATTACCGGCATTGCGAACTACTGCCTGGTAACTAATTTTCTGGGGTGACTGGGTAAAAGCCGGTATGGCAATTACCAGAATAAAAAAAAGTGTATAAAACTTTTTCATGGGATTTTTATTTGTCTTTAAATGAGCTTCTTTTACCAAAGTTATGAAGAAGAACAATTCAAGTCAAATAAAAATAGCCGGAATTAGGGAGACGGGAGACGGAAGTCAGAAGCCTGGAGATGGATCGGAAGTTCGGATGCCGGTCGCAACACGCCATATGATGAATAACGGAAGCTTATCGCCGGATGCCGGTAGTCACACGCCGGATACCGGTCGCCGGATGCCGCAAACCTTACTTCTTATGATACCATTGTATAAACTCAAGGATATTATTATCCGGATCGGAAAAATATATCCACGTTTCCTCTCCTTTTATCTCAAGGGGGCCTCTGACAATATTTATATTATTTTCTTCCAGCATTTTTACTGTTTTATCCATATCATCTGTTTCCAGACAGAAATGAGGACAATAAGGCCTCTTTATAACAGGTTTCTCATAAGATCCTGTAAGATCCTGAAGGAGCTCAATCCTGGCATCGCCATTTACAACAAAAGCAAATGCCTCGTGTTCTTCATTATTAACTTCATTGGACAACAATTTAAATCCCAGCTTATTCACATAAAAATCAATTGACTTGTCAATGTCCGATACCTGAAATGCCTGATGATCAAATTTCATGATTAATATTCACTTATGATTTTACAAATTATTTACTATTTTGCATCTGTTTGCAAACTAACTTTTGTATCAAAAATAACATAAATACCAGAATAATCTGAAAACACGTTATTTTAAAGATCTGACCTTAATTATTTATGTACTTTGTGTATCCTTTGTGCAATCACTCTGGAACACGGAGGAATAAAATATTTTAAGGATATTCATGAATAAATCATTATAAATCAATCAATATGAAATTATCCCAATTGATTTTTTTATTAACTGTTTATCCCCTGGTATCATGTGGTCAGACGGGGAATAAGCAGCCGGAGAATAAAGTAAATACCTCTAAATTAAATGCCGGATATGATCTTTCTGCTCCCGACAAGGTATATATTTTACCTGGCAACCTGTTTGAAATATCAGGGATTACAGAACTGGATGCTTCAACAATCGCCTGTGTTCAGGATGAACATGAGACAGTTTATATTTATGATATTAACAAGAGTCAGGTAATAAGACAGATCTTTACAGGTTATGATGGCGATTATGAAGGCATAGCCAGAGTCAACAAGACAATTTACGTACTCCGCAGCGACGGAGTTCTGACTGAGATCGCCGGTTACGATACAGAAAAATTCAAAAGAACCACCTTCGTAACTGACATTCCATGGAAGGATAATGAAGGACTCTGTTACGATCAGAAAAATAACCGGCTTCTTATTGCTCCCAAGGAAACACCGAAAAAAGATTCCGGACATAAGGATTTCAGACTAATCTATTCTTTTAACCTGACAACAAAGAAACTATTACCCGAACCTGTTTTCAGAATAAGCCTCAACGAGATCAAAAAATTTGCAGTTGATAAAAATATCAAAGTCCCGATGAAAGATAAAAAAGAAGGGAAAAATCCGGAACCTGATATCAAATTCCAGGTATCTGCAATAGGGATACATCCTGTCAACGGAAGATTGTTTGTCATTTCAGGTCCTGAAAGAATGCTGTTCGTATTTGATATGAAAGGACATATTGTCTTTCTGGAAAGGCTGAGCGGTGATCTTTTCAAACAACCCGAAGGAATCACCTTCATGAAAAACGGTGATATGTTCATCTCAAATGAAGGAAAAGAAAAGGCGCCGACCCTGGTTAGATTTAATTATAAACCGCCAGCTGCAGGAAGTAGTGAGAGGTGAGCGGTGAGAGGCTTTGCAAGCCATAGCTTTCTTTGACCTCCGCAGCTTTAGCGAAGGAGGTAGCGAAGGCTTGTGAGATCCGGAAAACTTTTCAACATACAGGCAGGTATTTTTAATAATTAGTTACTTTGAATACTGTAAAATATGTAATTTCATGAAAAATTTACAATAAGATAACTATTTCAATACTTAACCAATATGCCTGACAATTATTTCAATCTAAACAATCCCGATTTTTTTGGTATTCTCTTACGTTTTGGGATCAATATGGTTTTTCTGACCATTCTGATCAGGTTTGTCTATTTCAGATATTCGAAGAAGGAAAAATTCCTTTTTACCTTTTTTCTTTTAGGGATAACTGTCTTCTTTATTATCTCGATGCTGAGATCAGTATATATTGAATTCGGTATGGCTGCCGGACTGATCGCTATTTTCGCGGTGCTAAGGTTCAGAACAAGGAATTTCAGCCTTAAGGATATGGCCTATATTTTTGCAACCATAGGCATTTCAGTGATCAATTCTCTCAAACTGGTAGGATTTCCCTTACTTGGAGTCATTATTATTGATATTATAATGATTGTTGTGGTTATTGTTCTTGAAGAGTTTACAATCAAACATAACACGATAACATACTCAATAATCTATGAGGATCTCGATTTACTAAAGACGGGGAAAAAACAGAAAATATTGAAAGAGATCTCCATCCTCACCGGAAAAGAGATCCTAAGGTTTAAGATCCGGGAAATAGACTATAAGGATAATATTGCCAAACTTGATATCACCTACAGGGAATAAAATCATTTATCAGGTCATATTTTTAATCATTCGATATAATATTGTTATCATGCCGGAGGAATATTTAAGGTTTTTCCGGCTTTTTTGCTTTTATTTTATACATTAGCCTCCGATAACCATTTTTCGGAAGAAAACAATCTATAATTTATGAGTACAGCCCCGACTTCATCTGCTTCCGGTCCCGGACTGAAACGGGTTCTCGGTCTTTCATCCCTTGTATTATATGGGATCATACTGATACAGCCCACTGCACCGATGCCTCTTTTCGGTGCTGCAGCCAGCCTCGCACAGGGACATGTTGTGACAACAGTCCTGATTGGAATGGTTGCAATGATGTTTACTGCAATCAGTTACGGAAGGATGGCAAATGTTTATCCGAATGCAGGGTCAGCCTATACTTATGTGGGGCGGGAAATACATCCTTCAATGGGCTATTTTATCGGCTGGGGAATGATCTTTGACTATGTGATGAATCCTATAATATGTGTTATATGGGCCAGCAAAGCCTGTATGAACTTTATCCCCGAGATCCCCTTTGCCGTATATGCCGTATTTTTTGCCATTCTTTTTACTGTTATGAATTTAAGGGGAATAGAAGCAAGTGCCAGGACTAATGCTGTGATAGCTATCGGTCTTGCAATCGTTATTGTTCTGTTCCTGGGATCGGCTATCAGGTATCTGTTATTGAATCCGCCTGCAACTGCAGCTGACTGGACAAGACCATTTTATAATCCTGAGACTTTTTCCTTCAAAACCGTATCCACCGGTGCATCCCTGGCTGTACTTACCTATATCGGCTTTGATGGCATTTCAACACTTTCGGAGGAAGTACATAATCCAAGACGGAACATACTCCTGGCATCTGTCCTGGTCTGTATTATAACAGGTGTCCTGGCAGCTATCCAGGTTTACACTGCGCAGATGGTATGGCCGGAAACGACTTTCCCCGATCAGGATACTGCATTCTGCTATGTTGCAGGAAAGGCAGGAGGTCAGTGGTTATTCAACCTTGTAAATGTCGCACTTCTCATTGCCACTATCGGTTCCGGATCAGGCGCTCATCTGGGTGCAGGAAGGCTTCTTTACGGAATGGGGCGTGATAATGCAATACCCGGAAAATTCTTTGCTAAAGTAAATGTCAAAACCCGGATACCCGGAAACAACATAGTACTGGTCGGAGTATTTGTCCTGATAGGAGCCTTTACCCTTACTTATCCTCTTGGAGCACAACTGTTGAATTTCGGAGCGCTTATTGCATTTATGGGAGTAAATGCTTCATCATTCGTTCATTATTATCTGAGAGGCGACCGTAAGAAAATATGGAACCTTCTTGTTCCATTACTCGGATTTTCGATATGCTTTTATCTTTGGCTGAGTCTTGGTATCAAAGCAAAGATAGTCGGCCTTTG
This sequence comes from uncultured Rikenellaceae bacterium, assembly GCA_964421975.1. Classification (GTDB taxonomy): domain Bacteria; phylum Bacteroidota; class Bacteroidia; order Bacteroidales; family VadinHA17; genus LD21. The sequence continues at coordinate 3,924 of CAYQZL010000168.1, read as the reverse complement.
CTGGCTTTCACTGGGAGTTCTTTACGGAGCCTACAGAACATCATGGTTTCGCAAACCCCTTCAGTTTGCCAGGATTGAAAATGATGAGAACGGAAAATAATTCTGGTTTTCGTCTACCTTCTGAATTCCAGATCATGAAAATCGTAACTGAAATCCGTTAAGGGTGAAATTGCTTTCATGGTCATTCCGGAAGCTCTTCCATTTATATCCAGACAGAAGATCACATATGCATCTGCATCCATGCTACGGTCGTTCCATTTAACAATGAATGTATTACCTCTGTACGGGAACATTTCACCGCTAAGGTCGGGTGATCTCTTTGAATCAAACCACAAATGCCCTTTCTTATCGGATATGGTCACTTCCCCAAACCATTTGTCGGTATAAGTGCCTGTATAAATGGCAAAATCGGGCCGGTAAGAAATCACCTTCTGATTATCTATTGCTTTCCATATCTCATCTGTTATTTTTGCTGCTTCTTCAATACTTTTCCTTTCAGCTTTATAATATTCCATGACCCTGTCAGCCCCTTTAATACCGAAATAACTGTCAAGAATAGTATTCGTTATTGCGCGGAAAGCTGCACCTGACTGCTGGTTGGTAAAGACTATGATCCCCAGTCTGATCTCAGGAATAAGAGTAACCTGTGTTACAATACCTGCAAGTCCCCCGGTGTGACCCACCTGTTTATAGCCCATAATATCATTTAATCTCCAGCCAAGTCCGTATGAAGCAAAATGGGTTTTATATTCAGCTGATTCCCTCACAGGAATAATTGTCTGGGGAGACCACATTGCCCTGATGACCGTTTCACTGAAAAGCTGTTTACTCTTACCCTCTCCATATTTGCCCTTGTTCATCAGCATTATTATCCAACGTGACATATCTGAAATATTGCTGTATATTCCGGCAGCAGCATTTGCCACTTCGTTGAAATTGCGGTCAATCACCTGAACTTTACCATTGACGGGAGCATGCGGATCAATTACATTAGATTTATCTTTCAAACGGCTGTAGGCAGCAGCACTGCCTTTCATTTCCAAAGGCAGCAATATCCGCTTTTCGATGAAATCTTCCCAGCTTATACCTGATACTCTGGCAACGACTTCGCCGGCAACAATATATAGCAGATTATCATAATCATATTTTGTCCTGAAGCTTGAAACCGGCTTCAGATAACGGAGATTATGGATTATGTCCGTCATCCCGAAATCATTTCTCCCCGGCCAGATCATGAGATCCCCTGCTCCCAGTCCCATTCCGCTTCTGTGTGTAAGCAGATCGGCTATGGTGAATTCATTTGTAACATAAGGATCATACAGCCTGAATTCAGGAATATAATCAATAACCCTGTCGTTCCAGTCAAGCTTTTTTTCATCCACAAGCATCCCGAGAGCAGCTGCAGTAAATGCCTTGCTGTTCGAAGCAATCCCGAAAAGAGTGTTTGAGTCAACTTTCTGCCCTGTTTTCATTGACCTTACACCATAACCCTTCGAATGGATCAATGCATCATCCTTTACAACAGCAACTGCAATTCCGGGAACATCAAATGTTTTCATTGTATTTGCTACCAGAACATCTATCTCTTCAGAAGTAAGAGCCTGAGCTCCGGAATAATTCCAGCCCGCTACAAATAAGACAAGAATTAAAGTAACGTTGAAAAAAATCTTCTTCATCTCAATTCATAGATTTATCTATTATCAATAAAATTTTCTGCAACACAATAATCCGTAACACCGTAAAACCGTAATGCCGCAAAACCGCAAAACTGTAACCTCCTAACGCCTCTGTGCCGTTGCGCCACTCCGCCTCTGCGCCTACCTTTCAATTATTACACTTACCGAATGAACTTTTCCGCCGACAGGAGGATTCATTTTTGATACTTTTACTCTTGCTTTTTTGATCCCTGACATTTCGGAATAAAGAGCATTAAGAATTCTTGATGCAATATTCTCAAGCAGATGCGATTTTTGCTCCATCTGGACTTTTATTATCCCATAAGCCTGCTGATAGTTGACTGCATCCTTCAGATTGTCACTTTCAGCCGGCTTTTCAAGATCTGTCTCAATAGTTAGATCAACCAGGAACCTGCTCCCGACTATCTGTTCCTCCTTGTAATGCCCGTGAAAGGCATAAAACTCCATTCCTTCAATCTGTATAAGCCCCATATTTTGTTTTCTGATTAATTCGATGATAAAAATAAGTAATTCTTCCCTTTGTGCTCTTTGCATAAACCTTCGTGCCCTTTGCGGTTAAACAAGAACTCTTCCTTAACCGCAAAGGGCGCTAAGGATTTCGCAAAGGGCGCTAAGGATCTTTATCGCATATATAACATTGATAATAAATCTATTGAATTATATGGACAAAAAAAACGAAAATCTCTGTTAAAAAAAATGGTTTATATTATAAACTACTTTATATTTGTGATGTGTTTATGAATTAATAGTATTTCAATTAAAAATAGTAATAATTATGGAAAACGGGGAAAAAATTATGACGGGAGAAGAGAGTCTCAGGATCATAACAGAAATGATTAACAGGACAAAAGTAAATATCCGTAATAGCAGTTTCCATCTGCTCTTCTGGGGCTGGCTGATACTTGCATGCAGTCTTTCAGAGTACCTTCTCTGGAAATATACTGAAATTTCATCTCCATGGTATGTCTGGTTCTTTGTAATACCCGGAGTATTTGTCTCCTTTATTTACGGTTTCAGCAAAGGCAGGAAATCCAGGTTTCATACCTATGCCGACAGTATTTATGTATGGACCTGGATGGCTTTTCTGATAGCATCGCTTGTATTGTTCATCATCTTATCAGATAAAATGCAATTTGTTGCACCATATATACTTACACTGGCAGCCATGCCGACTTTCCTCTCAGGTTTCATTATCAGGTTCAGGCCACTGATACTGGGTGGAATCACTTTCTGGATTTTTGCCTTAGTTGCACGTTTTGCCGGGAATGAAGTATCTTCTCTTGCAGTACCGGTAGCCATGCTGACAGGGTATCTTATTCCGGGTTACATGCTAAAAAGAAAGGTAGATAATGAAAAAGTATAAAGATCTCGATCCCCTTCTGCACTCACAGCTGAGGCTTGCGGTGATATCACTTCTTATTGGTGCGGAAGTTGCCGAGTTCACTTATATACAGGAACAGACAGGTGCAACTGCCGGGAACCTGAGTATTCAGATAACAAAGCTGAAAGAAGCAGGATATATTGAAGTGACAAAGAAATTCAGGGATAATTATCCTCAGACTCTGTGCCGGATCACCACACTCGGACGTGATAAATTCAGAGAATATGTCAATTCCCTTAAAGAATATCTGAATCAGGAATAAAATACCGGTGCCAGATGTTCACCGGATTACTTATCCCGGCACAGACTTCATCAAATAAATACTATTAGTTTCGTGTATTTCGGGATAAAAGAAGCGTATCAATCCGTACAACATCTCTATTTAACCGCAAAGAACGCAGAGAAGACGCAAAGTTCTCAAAGTAAGTTATTGTAAAATAATCCTTTGCGATCTATGCGGAATTTCTTTGTGATCTTTGCGGTTAATTTTTTTTCATTGAAATTCATCCTATTTTTGTAATCTTAATTTTTTCAGGATGAATGCAGAAAACATAAAAGAGAGCGAAGAATTTAAAGCTCCCGTCAGTTTTATTGAACAATTTATTATTGATGATCTTAAGGAGGGAAAAAACGATGGCAGAATTCATACTAGATTTCCTCCCGAACCCAACGGTTATCTTCATATCGGTCATGCCAAAGCCATCTGTCTTGATTTCGGTATGGCCCTGAAATACGGAGGCAAATGTAATTTAAGGTTTGATGACACCAATCCCGTAAAAGAGGAAGTAGAATATATTGATTCGATAAAAGAGGATATACGCTGGCTCGGTTTAGACTGGGAGGACC
>CAYQZL010000167.1:0-9220 GCA_964421975.1 uncultured Rikenellaceae bacterium | reverse complement strand
AGCTTCCCTTCTGTCCAGGCATTGTATTTTTCCGGATCCACAATTGTTTTACTGGTTTTACCACCATAACAAACCAGCCTTTCCGATGGCATAAGGATCACTTCTTCTTCTGAAATATTACTCTGATATTCAACTTTGCCCGAATTAAGCACTACTTCAATATAGTTCTCAGCAGGATATGCACTGATATTAAAGCTTGTTCCAAGTACTTTTACAGTTGAACTTCCAGCAATTATTTCAAACGGATGTTCTTCATCTTTACTTACCTCAAACCAGGCCTCTCCTTCAAGCTTTACTTTCCGGTCGGAAGTGAATGGAACTGAATAATCAAGACGGGATCCGCTGTTGAGCATCCCTTTGGTCCCGTCCGGGAGACTGAAAGTAACCCGCGATCCCATGGGGGCAAAGATAGCGGCTGAGGTGCTCTCTTTTTGAATCAGCTGCTGTCTGTCAGATACATAACTGTAAATGAGTGCTCCCGCAAGCATTAATGGAATAAGCAGAATTGCTGCAACCTTCATATAAATCCGCAGAAACTTCTGTACGGGCTTCAACGGTTTCGGAGTTTCATTCTTCCTGATTATATGATGGATCCTGTCAAGCAAAGGATTCAAATCAATTCCGGAGGAGGCTTCCTTTTGAATGAATGAGTTCCACTCTTTCTCCAGACAGTTTCGCAGGTTAAGATTTGATTCTCCATCAGAAAGGAGAGATTCTACAAATTCTTTTTCACTGTCATTTGCTACACCCTTGGTGTAGCGGTCTATTTTTTCGATTACTTCCTGTTTCAAATATTGAAATTTTTTTTTCTACTATTATTATCTAATACCCGTGAAGTTATAAAATCTCATATAGAAAATGCATTTATTTTTTGCAGATCAGTCGAAAGACGGAAGTTGAAAGAAAAAAACTGACAGACATTGCAGAAACAGAACTGTTTTTAAGATCTGCAAGTACCTGTCAGCTTACCCTGCTAACTAACCAAAACACTAACCTATATTATATACCCACAATGAGGGTGATTCTCATGTAAAAAACGAAATTATTTTGCCTGGTTGTGATTTTTAAATTATTGTGTAACGTTATTTATCTCTATAGTTCTCATCACCGGAGTTTTATTGCAAAAAAAATATTGATACGCATAGTAAGAATAGTGAGATAAACTCTATTTCATAAGCTCCTCCAGGAAGAGCAGGGCTTTCCGGGCTTCGGAATTGATAAAGGAAAGTTCTCCTTTGGCGAGACATTCCACAATAAGGGGACCCCGTCTGAAACCACCTTTTCTGAGTTGCTTCATTACTTCCGGAAAATCTACTTTTCCGGTTCCTGGCGTTACATCCACATTCTTTGGCATCAGGAAATCTTTAACACTCATCCCGACAACCAGTCCGTCAACTTCACCAGCATCATCCACCGGACTAAGTTTACCATCTGAGTAGTAATAAATATTTCCCGGATCATACCACAGACGGAAATTTCTGTGCCCGACTTTTTCAATAAGGGGACGGCACTCCCGCCCTGTAGAGTTTAATGGTCCGTGTGGTTTTACACTGATTCCCACTCCTTTGGATGCTGCATAATCACAACATTCTGAAATGACTTTATAATAATTGTCAACCAGTTTCTGATCTGCTATTCCGGCAAGTAAAAGGTTAGGACAGTCACAGATTGCAGAACTGTCTATCAGTCTCTTAAGTCCTGCTATACCTTCATCAACGGATTTCCTGACATCGAAGTTACCTCCGTAAAGAGATGCAATCTTCAGTCCTCGCGATTTAGCTTCTTCCGCAACAATCAATGCCTGCTCCGGGGTTGTGTCTTTGGTAATAACTGTTCCCGATTTTGAGGTCATGAGTCCGGCATATCTGAAACCTGCTTCAGCAATTCCATCAAATGCAACACGATAATCATGTTCTGCCCACGGTCTTGTGTAACATCCAATCTGCCAGCGCGGATTTTTTGCTCCGGGTGAAATCAGTGTTATACCGGCGGTTGCAATCATCGCCTTTTCTATGAAATGTCTTCGGGTTATCTGTTGCTTCTTCATACTGTACTGATTTTACGTTTAAGACTATCGTAAACAACTTTCCGGCCTGTTCTATAAGATTCCTGAGCCATCAGGACGGCTACAGCATGCTGGTATCCGGCTTCAATCGGAGCATGAGGTGTGTTTCCCGAACGGATACATTGCAGCCAGTCGAGGAAATGATCCGGTCTGTCAATCGGAGTAACGGGATTTTCTCCTTTAATGCTTCCATCCCGGCGCGGTGAACCCCTGTCACTGTAAACTGGTGTATTCCAGTTTGTGACATTCAGCATTCCCTTATCGCCGTAAAAGGCTCTTACACTTCCCATGCCATGCCCCAGATTATTTGAACTGCTGACCATGAATCCTTCAGGATAGAGCCATGTTGCCTGTACACAATCCGGCAGAGTGAACTGATGTTCATCTTTCCATGTAAATATTCCTCCCATGCACACACATGATTCAGGGAATCCGGCACCTGTTATATAATGAACCATATCAATAAAATGTGATCCGAACCCTGAAATTGGTCCATGACTGAAATCCGCATACCCATACCATCCGGAATACAGATCGGAGTTGAAAGGTCTCAATGGCCGGTCAGACAGAAATTCCTTCCAGTCTACATCCTGCTGTTTAACCTCTTTCAGGTACCTGTACCAGTATGGCTGTTCGCTGTTGCGGCACTCTTCAATCCGTGATAATTTGCCCAGCATGCCTGAATGAAACAGTTTCCGGGCTCCTGTTATACCAGGCAGACTTCGTAATTGAGTACCCACCTGAACCACAGTTCCGGCTGCTTTAACTGCATCGACTGCTTTCACAAGCTTTTCCATCTCCATTGCAAGAGGTTTTTCAATATAAATATGTTTTCCTGCCCTGGCTGAAGCTTCAAGATGTAGTGTATGCACATGGTCGGGTGATGCGATCATCACAGCATCGATCCCTTCCATAGCAAGCAGATCACGGTATGAGACAAACTGCTTTGCATCCCGTCCGAACCACTTCCTTACTTTTTCATTAGCCTGTTCCCTGGCAATCCGCCATGGATCGCAAACAGCAACTATTTCAATATTAGTTGCCTCAACATGCTTATAAATACCTTCCATGTGTGCATTGCATCCCCGGTCTCCGCAACCTATTATTCCGATCCGGATCCGGTCGTTTGCACCTTTTGCCCTTCCCGTTTCAAGAATGTTGACATATTCAGGTAAAATGCTTATTCCTGCAGCTGTAATAGCTCCGCTCTTAATGAAATTTCTTCTCGATAGTTTTGTCATATCAGATTGTTATTTAGGTATAAGTTCCCTTTGTGTTCCTTGTTGATAACCTTAGTGAACCTTTGTGGTTATCAACAATTTTTATTTAACCACAAAGTCTCACAAAGGATTACTCAAAGGATACACAAAGTATTTTATGAAAAAAACTAAAACAAATACATAGAAAAGAAAAGAATTAATGCCAGATCTTCCTTCCGTAAACGGCCACGTATGAATTTCAGTGCTTCCGAAATATAATTATCTACTGTTCCCGGGGAGAGCTTCATCTCCTCTGCTATCTCTTTTGATGGTTTTCCTTCAAGACGGCTTTTTCTGAAAATTTCCTTTTGTCTTTCAGGAAGTTTGTCAATAAGCTGCTGAACTCTGTTAAGTGCTGACTGATAGTCAATCCCTTCCTGAGTTTCTGAGGATGTTCCGGAATTTTCATGTATTGATTCTGTAATGAACTTCTGCAGATACTTCCTTTTCCTGAAAAGTTTGCAGATATCGTTGTATGCGATCGTAAAAAGGTAGGATTTGAACGATAGTTCCTTATTAAGTTGCTTATGATTCTCCCAAAGTTTAAGGAAGACAGACTGGACCAGCTCTTCAGCTTCAGATGCAGATCTTAGATATTTAAGGCCGAAGGAATACAGCTTAACCGAATACTTTTCATAAAGCAGATCGAAAGCTTCAACATCTCCTTTCTGAAGCTTTACAATGAGTTCACTATCGTTTGAAAACAGATCCAATGCAAATTACTTTTATGTAAAAATACACTATTATCCGACTAAAAGAAACCCCGGATTATTTATATCAGAATTGATCTGTCTTCTATTTACCTTATCAAATTTTAACAAACCATTTCCTCCGGTACATAAATGCCAGAACCGCCCACCAGAGAAGGACGTGTAACAGCCCGTAGACTAAAGAGGCATTTGCTTTGCTCATCACAGGTAATAATCCCTGTTCGTAGATATTCATACTCAGGTTCATACTCCCGCCGCTATAAGTGACTCTGATCCAGTTAAGCGTAGAGGAGAACAATTGTGAAGCACACCACGCAATGATTGCATTGCTGCCAAAATGAATGAAGGGTGCCAGTCCCTTTCGATGCCCGAGAACATCAATCCACCAATAGGCGAAAGCTAATATTATCAATCCCAGTCCTGACGTATAAATGGCAAAGTTCGGAGTCCATAAATTCTGCGAGAATGGTATCCAATAAACCAGGAAAAGGCCAAGGATCGTCAATATGGTACCTGCTGAAAAGATCCTTACGGTTCTGTCCAGTGGCTGCCTGTCTGATAAGAGACAGGCTCCGGCCTGATAACCGATCAGTGTGTTGCATGTAGCCGATATTGTTCCTGCAAGACTCTTGAGTTCAACTTCATTGGGCCTCCACATGAAGGGTCCCATAATAAGCTTATCAAACCACCTTCCGAAATTATTTTCCCACGACCATGGATCGGGGCCTTTACCGGGGTAGGGAACAATTGTCATAAGAGCCCAGTATGCCAGTAAGAGAATAATAATAAATAATATTTGCCCTTTTTGTCTGAAGTTAAGTACGATTAGTGATGTGAAAAGGTAGCAGAGAGCAATCCTTTGCAGTACACCCATTATCCTCCATGTCCCGAAATTGAACTTAGGGTATATGTTGAGAAGCATCCCCATGGCAAACAATATTAGGGTCCTCCGGATTATCTTTTTATATACAAGACCTTTTCCTGCTTCGGTCTGGCGGATTCGGGCAAATGAAAAAGGTATTGCCACGCCGACAATGAAAAGAAAGAAGGGGAATACCCAATCTGTCGGTGTAATATTATAACCGCTGCCATGAGCGAGAGGTCCATATGCATTTTCGGATATAACCTGATTGTTGACCAGGATCATGAACGCTATGGTCGCTCCCCGGAAAACGTCGAGAGACAGAAGTCGTGATGATTTATTCATTTTATTACATTAAATATTCAACTTCCTCAATGATGAGCAGATTATTTACATTTGAAGTGCCCCTGTTTCCGGCGCCGGTCACTCCAGCCCTAAGCTTAAATTCTGAATTTCTATCAGTTCACTATTTTTCTGTATCTGTTTTAAATAAAAACAGACAAATTCCTTCAATCAGAACCAAATGATATTTGTATCGGCCGAAAAGGCACGAACATATAATGTTACTGTTTGTTCCGGCAGGAAGCTACTGAGACAGATATATCCTTGAATTAAATTAAAGTAAATTATCAGATTTACTATCTGAACTGCTTCACATATTCCAGAAATTTTTTCGCTGTAGCATCCAGATTGGGTATTGATCCGCCGCCTTCAAGGACTTCACACATTTCATATACCAGATAACCCTGATAACCGATTTCCTTTAATGTATTTATGAAGAGCCTGTAGTCGATAATGCCTTCTCCCATTGCTGTTGCACGCATAACAGGTTTTTCGGCAATATAATTTGTCAGGGTGTTATCGTAGCGATAACGGGGCTGAACCACATAATCTGCAGCTATTGTATTGACAATATAAGGCTTCATCTTAAGGATCGATTCTCTTATTTCTTCTTTGGAAAGTCCCTCAAGCGTAGGAGACCACGCATCCCAGCCAGCCATTACATTTGGAAGGTTGATCTCTTTCAGCATCCAGTACATTGCATCATGATGAATTGCAATATCATGATGATTCTGTACAACCAGCGTTACCCCGAATTTCTGTGCTTCTTTTGCTGCAAGCGTGATGCCTTCGACCACAGTTGCATACTGTCTGTCATACGGAATTCCCGGACGTTCATATCCTGTAAAGATCCTTAGCATTTTTGTACCAAGATCAGCAGCAAGCTCGGCAACCTGACCGATATATGCAGCCTGTATCTCGGTATGCGGAATACCGGGTTTGTCCATTCCTGCGGTAAAATCTGAGTATCCTGCAAGTCCAACCAGTGTCAGTCCAAGATCTTCAATTCTCTTCTTTAATCTTGCCCTTGCTGCCTTGTCGTAATCGAGTGGTGACAGGTGAGGCCTTTTAGCCATGATCATAACTCCATCGTATCCAAGCTCCTTGGCTTTTACGAGGAATTCATCAACTGTAAGTAAAGCCTGGCCGCGCCAAAGCCCGGAATAACCAATTGAATGGAGGCAGGTTTTTACCTTGAAATCAGCAGGATTCCCTGTCGGGATTTTCTGACCGGAGACAGAAATTAAAAGAGAGAGAAAAATAATGTTCAGAATAATTTTTTTCATGATTATTTCGGTTTTTATGATTAGGATATAAGTATTAATCAGTTTAAGATCAGACCGTTTTATCCATAGCAAAATATGGTTTGCCGGTCTGCCATTTACCTCTTGTGAAATCGGGAAAGGGGACAGGTGCATTTCTTTCTATCGAAATACCTGACAGTTCAACGATTGCCGTCATGACTGCAGAATCATATACATCAATGGGAGTAGGGCCTTTTTTCCTCACGGAGTTAATGAACTGGTTCAGCATGACCCAGTCAGTACCGCCATGGGATTGTGAAGAAAGGTCCTTTTCCCACCAGACGTGATTATATTTCTCCTCATACGGTTTCCATGGTTCCCATTGATGATATTGCGGACTGACATCAACCAGATATATCATACTTTTTTCTTCATAATAGACACCCTTTGTTCCCTGTAGCATCCACCTGTTTGAATAGGGCCTCGGAAGTTGCATATCATAATTGATGATAAGTGTTTTCCCCATTTTTGTCTTGATCGTGGAAGTTACTATATCTCCCTGTGTGTAAGTCGAGTTTGCATTCGGATGATCATTTCCGAATTTTCTTTTGAAGTATGCATTTATCCCTTTTGATGAAGAAGCGCTTGAATATATCTCTTCGAAGGCATCACCACGGTTGATGTCAAGCCAGCTTATTACCGGACCGACACTGTGGGTCGGGTACTGATCCCTGTTGTATTTACGCAGGTAAACAGCGGGCCATCTGTCTTCCCCTGTTTTACTGTCAAAGAACCAATGGTCTATGCAATCGTGGGAATGAGCACAGTGACAGTGAACAATATCACCCATCATTCCGAGCCTTTTCATATTGAGAAGAGCAAGGTTATCCTGCCTGAAGCTCCAGTTCTCAAGCATCATACATGGAATCCCAGTCTTTTCTGATGTATCAACAAGCTTCCAGGTGTCTTCAACGGTCAGGGCAGCAGGTACTTCAATGCCGGGATAGACCTTATGGTCCATGGCATCAAGAGCTATTGATGCATGTGAATCCCAGTATGTTGCAATTATCACGGCATCAAGGATCTCCTTGTCGAGCATCGTTTTATATGTCTGCAGATCCCCGTAATATACAGATGGAGGTTTTCGTCCGTTCTTCTGACAAATTGAAGCAGCATTCTTTGCTCTCTCCTCAAAGAGATCACATACAGCTGCAATCTCAACGCCTTCAATAGTCAGAAGATTATTAACATGTGAAGTACCCCTGTTGCCGGTACCGATCACTCCAACCTTGACAGGCTGCGCCTGATCACCGGTACCCATGATCTTTTCTGCTGCTATTCCAATACCTGCAGCAGCTAACGATCCTGTTCTGATGAAATCTCTTCTGGATACATTTTTCATAATAGGGGAAATTTAGTTTTATTAAAGTTAATCTACGTATTTTAATATGTATTAAAATATGTATTAAAATACGTTTTTAAATACGTAGATTGTTTACTGTTTGCTGACCTGATATTTTGTTTATCATTTATATACGAATCTCTTATTTAAAATAAGCTTGCAAAAGTGTTACAATTTCCTTATGACCGTTGTTCCTGGCAAAAGTAATAGCATTATCGCCGTCAACATCCTTTTTAAGCGGATCAGCCCTGAATGCTAGCAGTATTTTAACCACTTCCGTCTGTCCTTCGGCTGCAGCATACATCAAAGCCGTGAAATGTTCCTCTTTGTCGGCAATGTCAGGGTCAGCCTGATTTTTTAAAAGGAGTCTCACTGCTTCCGGATTTGGTCCGGATGAAGCGAACATTAATGCCGTCCTGCCGAAATTGTCTGTCAGATTGACTGTGGCTCCATTGTTGATCAGTTTTTCCATTATACCTGAATGACCGTTAAATGCAGCATACATTAAAGCCGTTCTGCCATCCTGATCTTTTACATTTATATCAGTTCCTGATCCAATTATACTATTTACAATATCTGATTCTCCGTTAAGTGCTGCCTCATGAATTGATTTGTTTCCAACTGACTTGTCCTCAGCTGGTTTACTATTTGCAGGCTTGTTTTCATCAGTTTTGTTTTCAGCAGTTTTATCTGCGGTAACCGTTGTTTGAACCGCTCCTGCTGATTCATTTTTATGTCTGCATCCATCCGCAGCAAGCAGGATAATAACAATTAAGGATATCAGATATAGTCTATGGTTCATAAAACATATATATTTTCGAAATATTAATTCTGTCTGCCTGTATAAATTTATATTTCAAACAAACAGCAACAGACTTAAGGCCATAATCATCATTCCGGCTACCATACCGCCAATTGCAATATGGTGTTCTCCATATTCTTCAGCTGTAGGAAGAAGTTCATCCAGGGAAATATATACCATTATTCCGGCAACTGCTGCAAATATAAAACCGAAAGTCCCTTCACTGAAAAAAGTCTTTAATATAAAGTATCCCGCAAGTCCCCCGACAGGTTCTGCCAGTCCTGATGTAAATGACAGCCAGAAAGCCTTCCCTTTGTTCTTTGTTGCATAATAAATTGGGACTGATACGGCAACTCCTTCAGGTATATTGTGTATTGCTACTGCAACTGCAATACTTATCCCCATTGCCGGATCATTCAATGCGGCAAGAAAAGTTGCAAGGCCTTCGGGGAAATTATGGATTGCGATCGCAATTGCTGAGAAAAGGCCCAGCCGGTATAACCTGTGATCCTGGTGCCTGGCTGCCTGATTGTT
>CAYQZL010000166.1:0-9222 GCA_964421975.1 uncultured Rikenellaceae bacterium | reverse complement strand
TAAGATCCCATATGGTATTCTGACAGTTTGTATATCCTTCCGTACCCATTATCACTTCACCTGTACCATTGGCACAACTGTCAATCTGCCTGCACATGCTGTGCGAACTAATACCGTTACCGTAATCAAAATCAATGCTGAAAAAGTCATACTGGTCTCCGGTAACCCTCCTGGCTCTCCCGCCATACCCAATGGCCCGTTCGGGATATTTTCCAAGGAACCAGTTTATAACATCAATATTATGTACGTGTGTATCAAGTATATGATCGCCGCAGAGCCAGCAGAAATTGTTCCAGTTACGGAGCATATATGTCATGTCATCCCATCCAGGTTCGCGTTCCCTGAACCAGACATGATCCTGGTTCCAGAATGCTTTTGCTGAAGTAATTGTCCCAATAGCACCATTTACAACCTGTTTGTAGGTCTCAATATAATCTTCCTGATGCCTGCGCTGAGTTCCGGTAACAACATTTAATCCCACCGATTCAGCTTTTTTTCCGGATGTTAGTATAGAACGTATTCCAACCGGATCGACAGCAACCGGTTTCTCCATGAAGACATGTTTATTGGTAAGGACTGCTTCTAGAAAATGATCAGGCCGGAACTGGGGAGGAGTTGCAAGAATGACAACATCCAGATCAGTAATGGCCATCAGCTTTTTATATCCGTCGAAACCGGTAAAACAGTTTTCTTCAGGTATTGGCAGGTCAAATGATGCAAATCTCTGCCTGCATGCATCTATTTTATCCTGAAAAATATCGGCTAGTGCAATTATTTCAAGATCAGGACCTGAGCTTATGAAATTGATTGCTGCACCCGTACCTCTTGCTCCTGCTCCTACAAGTCCGGCCCTCAGTTTCCTGCCTTTTGGCGCTCCTTTAAGAACCGGCGGAAGGCCCAGTTCTTTATTATCGATCTTCTTTTTGCAGGCGGAAAGAACCGCACCTGCTCCTGCAATACCAAATCCTGCAAGTGCCGCCTTACCGATGAAATTTCTTCTGTTAATATTATCCATTTTTTATTGAGATTTTTACAATAGATTTTACTTAGCGACAAGGGTATCGGGCTCACAAACGACCCTGAATCCAACATCAATACAATCTGAATACCACCAGATGCTCTTAGGCATTTGAGGATCGGTAACCAGCCATGCCCTGGTTTTAGTAAAATCGCGGGCAGCGCTGCGTACATCTTTTGCATCACTTTTAAAGGATCCGCCCCTGATAACATGCTCCTGTCCCTTGAGCGGACCTCCGGGATTGACACGCAGAGAATCAGTGGAATAAAATTCGGCGGAATAATAATCGAGACAGAATTCTGCCACATTACCCGACATGTTTTTCAGTCCGAAGGGATTAGGTTTTACTGAAGATGGTTCTTCTGTTCTGCCGGCATTGTTCATTGCATAAACAACTCTCGATGCAATATTTGCAGTATCGGGTTTCAGCAGTTTTTTAAGGAATCCTTCTGATGTGAATTTTTTCGGATCACCTTCAAAGAAGTAAGGTGTCTCTGTTCCTCCCCTGCAGGCATATTCCCATTCGGCTTCAGTGGGAAGCCTGTATTTCTTTCCCGTTACTTTCGACAGCCACTGGCAGTATACCTGAGCTGCGTGCCACGACATTGTGATGGCTGGTCTTGCACCCTTACCCCATCCCTGGTCAGGAGCTCCCCAAGGTGGTGTGGCTCCGCTTATTGCATCTGTCTTTGCAGTTGTTACAACCTGCCCTTCCGTTCTGCCCTGTGAACTTGTTGCCCTGAAAAAAGCAAGGTATTCATCCCATGTGACTTCTGTTTCCGCAATCCAGAAAGGAGAAAGTGTTACTTCCCTTACCGGACCTTCATCAGGATCACGGAGAGGTTCACCCTCATCACTGCCCATTTTGAATGTCCCGCCCGGCAGAGCTACCATATCAAAGGCTACCCTGGTTCCCGGTATCATTTCAGTAAAATTCTCAAATTTATCAACTCTGGCAGGTTCTGCAAACGGAGGTTCGGTTGAGGTGACCGTTATGCCGAAACTTGAGTCATGAGCATGCAGAGCTGCGTTTTTATCAAAGTGACCTACATTCAGATGACAGTTCAGGCAATGAACCGGATCTTTACTGTTTATGTACAGAAGATGTGCATTCCCTCCATTAACCGATAGTGTGAGTGGAAAAAGATTTTCATGGCATTCCTTACATGAGTTCTCATAAACATGCTTTTTGGCATTTTCCAGAAGCTTCTTCCTTTCCCAGTCTATATCGGCAGTATCCTTGAAAAGATATCCGTAAAGATCCCTGAGCCCGGTTTTTGCCTTGGCAAAGAAATATCCTTCGCCTTCCGGCGGGAGATGACATTCAACGCAATGTACTATCACCCCGGATTTATTATTATGATGGGTTGACAACTTCCAGCTCTGATCGGCATGTGGATGAACATGGCACGACATACAGAAACTGTCGGTTGATGTGACTTTCATCACTTTCTTATATGGAATTATCAGGAGAGCAAAAACAATCAATCCTGAAATAAAGAACCAGACTTTTGTCCTGCGTGCAACAGAAGTCTTCTGTATATTCTTACGGAAAATCATGCTTACGGGAAAGTATTCAATTAAAACTCGTTAAAGTTAATTGAATAAATGATTTCCCGGCAATAATTGCTGTTAAATTTATTTAAAGTTTACTCCCGGATTCAGCCGGTATTGACACTTACGGCTCTGTATTTCATCTTGAAAGCAGGCTCTGAATTTTTTCTACTTAATTTCACAACTCAGGCTGCAGTTCTCAGAACCTCTTCGTATATGCATGACAATAAGGAATTTTACCATTAAGGAAATAATAATCCTGATGATATTTTTCTGCATCGTAAAACTCTGAAGCTTTGGTAAGGGCTGTAGCGATCCTGTATCCTTTTTCACCAAGTATTTTCAGGTTTTTCTCAGCAGTCTTCCTCTGTTTTTCATTCAGATAGAATATTTCCGAACGGTACTGGTCTCCAATATCGGGTCCCTGCCCTCCTACCTGTGTCGGATCGTGTATTTCAAGGAAAAGCTTAAGCAAAGTCTCATAATCAGTCTTTGAAGGATCATAAATGATCTTTACTGCCTCTGCATGGCCAGTTTTACCTGTACAAACTTCCTTGTAGGACGGGTTTTTCACATGGCCTCCTGTATATCCCGATGTAACTGAGATAACTCCGGGAGCTTTCTGAAGAAAATATTCAACTCCCCAGAAACAACCTCCGGCGAATATGGCAGTTCCATATCTTCCGCTTTCAAGTATTGCCGGTACAAAATCGAGAGAAACCGAGTTGACACAATGCCGGACATTTTTCGGAGTAAGCCTTTCACCCGTAAAAACATGTCCGAGATGTGCCCCGCATGAAGTACAGGTTATTTCCGTCCTCATCCCGTCTGCATCGGGGGTTCTTGTAACTGCACCTTTTATCTCATCATCAAAACTCGGCCATCCGCATTCAGATGAAAATTTATCGGCAGAATGATAAAGGGCAGCTCCGCATTTCCTGCAGACATAGGTACCCTTTTCCTTATGTTCTGTATATTTCCCGGTAAAGGGGATCTCTGTGCCCTTGTTGTCAATTACAGCCGATTCAGTTTTGCTCAGAGTGTTGTATGGGAGTTTTTCCTGTGAATATGATTCAGTACTCATAATGAATAAAGTGATAATAATTAAATATAGTTTAACTTTTGTTTTCATCTTATTTCATTTTACAAGAATAAACAATACAAAGAACTAAAAGTTGATCAGTTGTTGATTATTCACTGTTTTTGCCATTAATTTATTCACAATCCAATAAAACTTATCAAATATGCGTTTTTTAAGAAGGCAAATAAACATTTTTTTGCTTTATTTTGTTTATGCAATACAATAAGAGATCAATAAACTCATTGATATTACAGGTTTTAACAAATAATAATTTGGCACAGATATGGTTTTTCGAAGGAAAATCTTAATTTTGTACTTAATTTTTTTATTGTCAATATGAAGAAAGTTGCTGTAATACTCGTTTTATTTGTTGTTACTGTTTTTATTGTCAGTTCGTGTAACAGTAAAGTATGCCCTGCATACAGCAAGGCTGAAACAGAACAGCCGGGAGAGGTAGGCTGATATAGCTTTCTCTTCTTTTTCACCCCTTTTGTTAAGTAAGCATTAATATGAAAAAGCTGCTTATTCTGATCTTCATTCTGTCTCATGGAGCGGTATTGATTCATGGGCAGGGAGAAATTGACGAGCAGCTGAAAGTATTTATACGTAATGAAAGATCATTCGGTGTAACGATCAGTTCGGATGGTTTAGGGATAGGCTACCGTGAAGGAAAAAGAAAGGATTACCTCAACAAGAGATTACTGGAATTTGATCTTGGGACACTTAAACATCCCAAGGAGTTCAAGACGAGTAATCCATATTCACAGGGACAATTTGTTTTCGGGAAGATGAACAGTGTGATCTATCTGAGGGCCGGACTGGGGCATCAGCATGAAATATTCTCGAAAGAGGATGCCGGAGGAATAGCCATCAGATATTTTATTTCCGGCGGGCCTGTCATCGGATTGTACAAACCTATTTATTACAGGGTTTTGTATCCTGTCGGCGGTACTCTCAACGAATATGAACTGAGGGAGGAGAAGTTTGATATCACCATCCACGATCCGACGATGATCTACAGTAAGGCAGGACTGACCAAAGGATTGGCAGAAACAAAAGCCATGCCGGGTCTTTATGCAAAAGGAGGATTCAATTTTGAATACAGCCGTGAAGACAAGGTTATACATGCAATAGAAATAGGTGCTCAGGTAAACGGTTTCCCCAAAAAACTCCCTATTATGGCGAGTGATGACAATAAAGCTATATTTCTCTCAATATTTGCAAGTTACAGATTCGGGGTGATCATAGATCCCCTTCATCCTGAAGATTACAGGCTCTCAAACCTGTTCCGCAGGAAAAAAGAGTAATTACCACTCTCACTTCAGTTGCTGGATTTCCAGAAATTATTATTTTTGTGCTCGATTTTGAATTATTAACCAATTTAAATATAGAGGTATGTCAAAAATTAAAGTAGCTATCAACGGTTTTGGCAGAATAGGCCGGAACGTGTTTAAAATTGCCTTTGAAAGAAACGATATTGAGATTGTCGGAATAAACGACATTACTGATACCCAGACGCTGGCTCATCTTCTGAAATATGACTCAACCCAGGGTAAATTTCCGGGAGTCACCTGCGATGCTGAAAATATCATTGTTAATGGCGTTAAGGTTAAAGTAACAGCTGAAAAAAATCCTGCAAATATTCCATGGAGCCAAACTCCTGACGTTGTTATCGAATCAACAGGTGTTTTTACTTCAAAGGAAAGTCCGAAGGGTGGCTATGGCGATCACCTCAAAAATGGTGCAAAGAAAGTCCTGCTCACCGTTCCCGCAAAAGATACCATCGATGCGATGATAGTTCTCGGAGTTAACGAAGATCACCTGAAGCCAGAACATCAGTGTGTTTCCAATGCTTCCTGTACAACAAACTGCCTTGCTCCTGTTGCAAAAGTCCTGAATGATACATTCGGAATTGAGATCGGCTACATGACAACCATTCACTCTTATACAAACGACCAGAGAATTCTCGATCTGCCTCATAAAGATCTGAGGCGTGCAAGATCTGCCGCTCTCTCACAGATCCCGACAACTACCGGTGCAGCAAAGGCTGTAGGTAAAGTCATTCCGGAACTGAAAGGAAAACTCGACGGTGTATCAGTAAGGGTACCAACCCCGACAGGTTCACTGGTCGACCTCGTTGCAGTCCTGAAGAAAGAAGCAACAAAGGAAGAGATCAATGCCGCAATGAAGAAAGCAGCAGAAGGTCCGATGAAAGGTATCCTTGAATATACAGAAGATCCTATTGTTTCTGCAGACGTTATCCATACATCAGCATCATCAATATTCGATGCACTGAGTACAATGGTGAACGGAAAAATGATCAAGGTTATGTCATGGTATGATAACGAGTGGGGTTATTCATGCAGGGTTGTAGACCTGATCCCCTTACTGATGAAATAATTGATCATATCAATAAAAATCGAAGAGGCGCTCCGGAAGGGCGCCTTTCTTTTTCGGAATATTGGATGTAACTGAATATCACTCGTAACGTAATGCTTCAATAGGGTCAATATTTGCAGCTTTCACTGCCGGTGCATATCCCGAGACCACACCAACTATAAAACAAACTATAACACCCATCAGTACCCATAACCAGGGGATTATAAAATGTGATTTCAGAGCCGAGGCAACAAGATTACCTATTATTATACCAAGGGTTATACCGAAAAGACCACCCATCTGACCGATCATTACCGATTCAAAGAGGAACTGGTATTTTATTGTTGCCGGTTTGGCGCCTATTGCTTTTCTCACTCCAATCTCCCTGGTACGCTCGGTTACCGATACCAGCATAATATTCATAAGCCCTACAGCCGCCCCGAATAATGTTATGATACCTATCAGGGTTGCAGCAAGGGTCACAAATTTTATATTCTTAAGTAAAAGAGCCACAATAGAATCGCTTTTTGAAATATTGAAATCCGATTCATCCCTCGGATCAAGATTGCGTACGATCCTGAAAACTGCTTCAGCTTCACCTGCCATTACATCGAGATTAACAGGATTCATGGGCATAATATTGATCCGGAAACTCATATTGGGACGCGAATAATATTGCCTGGCCGTGGTTATTGGAATTAAACAGATATTATCATCGCTCATCGCACTTGCTCCTTTGCTCTTCAGAACTCCTGAAACCCTGAATTTCAATCCTGCTATCGAAACATCCTGCCCCAAAGGATCGACACCCGACGGAAAAAGATCGTTTGCAATCTCCGAACCCAGAATAATGTTCCGCCTGTTAAGCCTTAACTCCTCAACCGTGAAATCCCTGCCTTTATCTATTTCATAACCCGATACCGTAACATAATTCTCATCCACACCCCATAAAGTAATATTGGGATTCGTTTCCTCAGTTCCGAATTTTACGGTCGCAAGGTCTGTTGCCCGCTCTGAAACCGATACCCACGCAGCCTCTGTGAACCTCGATTTGAACTCCATAGCTTCCCTGTAGGAAATACGGGAATAGTTCTTTGTCCTTATACGATCATTACCCACCTGAACATTCATACCTCTCGATGTGATGCTGAATGAATTGGCCCCCATCATTGTAAACTGATCTGTAAGAGAATTCTTTATGGCATCGATGGCGGTCAAAATGCCGATCAGAGCCATTATACCAAATGCTATTATACATATAGTCAGGATGGATCTGACTTTATTCGACCTGATCGCCCTCAGGGCTATCCTCAGATTCTCCTTCACAATACCTTTTTTCATACACCCTGCTCCTGTCAGAAAAATTCAACTTCCAATAAAAAAAAATAAAAGTACACATTTTTCATTATCAGGTCTTCCCGACCATCGATAAAAATTCATATTAAATAATTAATATTTTAGTTGCATAACTAATATCTTCGTTATATATTTGTACTATTCTGTATGGCCATTCCATGGAATGACCCTACATGAAATGTTCGAATAGGAAATATCCCTATTGGGAATGTCTCAACATATAATGGCCCTATGGAATAAAAGAAATTACAAATCAAACATTATGAGAGAATTAACCAGGGCAGAAGAACAGGTAATGCAGGTGCTATGGAAACTTAAAAAGGGATTCGTAAAAGATATCCTGGAACATTTCGATGAGCCGAAACCTGCCTATAATACGATAAGCACTATCGTACGTATCCTTCAGGACAAAGGTTTTGTAGATCATAAAGCTTATGGCAGAACTCATGAATACTTTCCCCTTATAACAAAAGATGAGTATTCAAAATCACACATGAGCAATTTTATAAATGATTATTTCTCCAATTCTTTCGGGAAAATGGTTAGTTTCTTTGCAAAGGAGAAACATTTATCTGTGAAAGAAATGGAAGAGATCATGAAAATTATGGAGAATGAGGTAAAGAAAATAAAACGTGAAAAATGAGTCCGCTGTTAATATATATGAGTAAAGTTGCATTGTGCCTTGCAGCTTTTTACCTTGTCTACTATCTTTTTCTAAGCAGGGATACAATGTATAACCGCAACAGATTTTATATCCTGTTGTCACTGATTGCATCTCTGGTATTACCATTTATCACTATTCAGACTAAACAACCTCTCGACATACAGGTCTTTGGCATAGACCTCACCGGTGTTGTGATAAACGGCTCTCCGGATCCGGAAGGAAGCGGCCGGAAATTACTTCCTGCAATAAGTATTGAAAAAATAATGAATGTTGTGTATCTGTCAGGCATAATAGCCCTGTCGCTTAAGCTTTTATTAGAAATGATCCGGTTATTACACATGGTCATCAAAAAGAGGAAGAAAGGGAACAGAATCATCAGGGTTACAGGCAATAAGGTTTCAGGATTCACGGCATTCGGACATATTTTTATTGATGAAGTATTGAGCGCCGGGGAAGAAGAAGAAATCATCAGACATGAACAGAAACATCTCGACAGAGGACATTTCTTTGATATCCTCTTTCTTGAGATGATTAAACTGTTCCAGTGGTTCAATCCTTTTGTTTACCTCTTAGACAGGTCATTAAGGGCAGTGCATGAATTTCAGGCAGATGAAGAGTGCCTTAATTCCGGAATACCGGTGGTAAGCTATCAGGGGCTGATGCTTGACCAGGTTTTCAAAACCCGGGTTTTCAGTGCAACGAACAGATTTTCCAATCCGACACTAATAAAAAAACGAATGATCATGATGACAAAAAAACGTTCCGGAACACTGGCAAACCTTAAAATAATGATGGTATTGCCTGTAGTAGTCTTTCTTTTATTTACATTCTCAACCTGTTCAAAGAAATCCTTTGATTCTTTTGCGGGAGGCGAGACAGTCCTGGTACCTGAAACTCCGGCATCTGTAGCCGTAAAAGAAAAGGAAGGGATCAAAGAAGGTGATGCATATGTTGTTGTTGAAGAAATGCCCAGATTTCCGGGCGGTGATGCAGCTCTTCTGAAATATATCGCCGAAAACACCCAATACCCGAAAGAAGCAAAGGACAAAGGGATCAATGGAAGAGTCATAGTCCGCTTTAAGATCCTGGAAGATGGTATGGTACAGGATGTTACGGTAATAAAAGGGGTTGATCCGCTGCTGGATAATGAAGCAATCAGGGTTGTAAGCA
>CAYQZL010000165.1:0-9310 GCA_964421975.1 uncultured Rikenellaceae bacterium | reverse complement strand
TTACGTCATGCCACTATATTTACTCTGCGGAGAGAGCCCCAGGTGATCTTCATAAAGGAAGAAGGGAAGGAAGTAGTTCATAAAAACTGTATCAGATGCCATAAAGAACTTCTCACCGACAGTAAGTTGCTTGCAAGGAACACTGTAACTCACTCATACAGGATGGAGAGGGATTGCATGGATTGCCACAGGGAGACTCCACACGGGAGGGTGAACAGCCTGTCGAGTGTACCATGGGCAAGGGTTCCTTTACCCGGTACGGTTATTCCGGAATGGCTGAATAATATTATGAAAATCAAAGACTAAAACCTGATAAATATGAAGTCTGTACAGCAACTGATCAAAGAAAAGCCCTGGCTGGGATGGGTAATATTCACTGCCACAGTCTTAGTCGTATTCCTTCTGGGCATGCTTGCTTCATCCATTATGGAACGGCGGGCCGAAGCAATATTTGCCTATACTCCGGAAGTTACTTTTTCAGGCTTTGAACCCCGTAATTCAGTATGGGGAGAGTTGTTCCCGCGTGAATATGACACTTATACAAGAACTGCCGATACAAGCTTCAGGAGTAAATACAATGGCAGTACAATGGTCGATATGCTTGAGGAATCACCCCGGATGGTAATACTTTGGGCAGGTTATGCTTTTTCAAAAGATTATAATCAGGGCAGAGGACACTATTATGCAGTTGAAGATATAAGGAATACACTGCGGACAGGAGCCCCGGGGAAAGGTGTACCAAGTCCGCAGCCAAACACATGCTGGGCATGCAAAAGCCCTGATGTTCCACGACTTATGAACACTACAGGACCTGCGGAATTTTACAGGGGAAGCTGGGACGCATTAGGCAGTGAAATTATAAATCCGATAGGATGTGCCGACTGTCATGATGCCAAAACAATGAATCTCAGGATTTCCAGACCTTCCCTGATTGAAGCATTTGAATCACAGGGACATGATATCTCCAAAGCAAGCCATCAGGAAATGAGAAGTCTGGTATGTGCACAATGTCATGTTGAATATTATTTCAATAAAAATATGACTGAAGGCGTTCAATATCTTGTCTTCCCATGGAAGAACGGCACCTCTCTTGAGGAAATGGAAAAATATTATGACAATATTGGATTCACAGACTGGACACATTCCCTGAGCCGTGCCCCGATGCTAAAGGCCCAGCATCCCGATTACGAAGTATATCTGACCGGCACCCATGCCTCAAGAGGGGTCTCATGTGCCGATTGTCATATGCCGTTCATAAGTGAGGGCGGCCAGAAATTCACTGATCATCATCTTCAGAGCCCTCTGAACAAGATTTCCGCTTCATGCCAGGTCTGTCACCGGGAAGAGACTGAAAGACTGGTTCAGGATGTCTATTCAAGACAGGACAAGATACTGGAGAACAGAACAATTCTTGAAACCCTGCTTGTCAGATGTCATGTTGAAGCAAAAACTGCCTGGGATAAAGGAGCCACTGAATCCATGATGAAAGATATTCTTTCGGATATCCGCAAGGCACAGTGGAGATGGGATTTTTCTGCAGCCGGACATGGAAATTCTTTCCATTCACCTGTTGAAACAGGAAGGATAATTGCAGGCGGAATAGCATTCGCCCAGGATGCAAGAGTAAAGCTTGCCAGATTACTGGCAACCCTCGGAGTAAACAGTGAGATCCCCTATCCTGACATTTCATCAAAAGAAAAAGCACAGGAATTTATTGGGCTTGATATGAAAAATTTAGAGGAAGAAAAGAAAGTATTTCTGGAGAATGTAGTACCAGGATGGATTAATACCGGTATTGACAGAGAAAAAGGATATTGACCTATATACTAACCCGTTAAACAGACTTATATGAACAACACAGGAAATGAATATTCCGCAGTGCCACATGGAAGCCGATGTTCATGTTGTGGCGGACATCATGATGAACCGGCAAATGAAATGACACGCCGCAAATTCATGAAAGTAGCCGGGAGCGGCGTTCTTGCCGCTGCTGCTATGCCAGGAATCTCCTGGGCTTCACTGGCAGCTGAACAGAAAGAAGGCAGAACAGTCCCGGGGCGGCGTCAGCTGATCGTCAAACCTGTACTGACCTGCGATGTGCCCGTACGGAGGGACAAGACAAGCTGGAGAGCCTGGGGCGGGATCCAGACAGAAAAAGATGTTGCAGAAGAGATCACAAGAATAAATACAGAGTTAAAATCTCTTGCCGGCCGTGCTGATTTCCCGCTTAATATCCTTCCTCTTTCGGAAGTAAGAAAAAAGGATGACCTCAGCGGGATCACCGATACCGATAATGCCGACCTTTTTATTGTTTATGCAGCCGGCGGCAGTCAGAATATCCTTGACACTATTCATAAAACCGGAAAAGATATAATATTTTTCTGCCGTCACCGCTCAGGCCCGGTATACCTGTGGTATGAAATCATCAGTCCGCGTTATCTCCGCCAGCATACTGATGCTCTAGCACTCAGGGGTGTTGATGATAATGATGTGGTCATTGACAGCCAGGACGAACTTCTCTGGAGACTCAGAGCCATGTGTGGCTTAAAGAATACCGTCGGATCCAGGATCCTTGCAATCGGCGGACCAGGTGCATGGTCACAACCACTGGAATATACAATGAAAATAGTAAAGGATAAGTATAAGCTTGATATACAAAACATCAGCTACGAGGAGCTTGGAAAACTCATAATTGAGGCAAGAGCCGACAAACCGGCCATCACATCAGCAAAAAGCCGTGCAGACAAATACCTTCAGGATACAGGGATTAAACTTGAAACAGACAGGAAATTCGTGGAGAACTGCTTTGTTCTGGAGGATATACTGGTCAGACTGATGGAAAGGAACAATTGCAGAGCAGTGACAGTGAATCATTGTATGGGTACCATAATGCCATTGTCGGAAACTACTGCCTGTCTCACACTCAGTCTTCTGAATGACGCCGGCTACCTTGCTTTCTGTGAATCAGATTTTGTTGTTGTTCCGGCAGGAATACTCATGGCAAATATATCAGGTAAACCATCATTCCTTAACGATCCTACCTACCCTCATGATAATCTGATAACATTAGCACACTGTACAGCACCAAGGAAAATGGACGGTAAAACATCTGAACCGGCAAGACTGCTGACTCACTTTGAATCCGATTATGGTGCAGCTCCAAAAGTTGAAATGAAAATCGGACAGATCGTAACCAATATAATGCCCGATTTCGGATTCAACAGAAATGTAGGTCTGTCAGGAAAAATAGTCAGTAATCCCTTCCTTGATATATGCCGGTCGCAGATAGATGTCAGCTTCAGTTGTGACAGTAAGAAAGTTGCAGAACGTATGCCCGGATTTCACTGGATCACAGTATACGGCGATTATATTAAAGAGGCAGGCTATGCACTGAATAAAATCGGAATAGGATTTGAATATCTGGGCTGACAAATAAAATTAAATGAAGACTGAAAGCAATTCACTGCGTGCGGTTTTATTTGCACTTGGTGCCAATCTTGCAATTGCAGTAATTAAATATATTGTATCAGTCATCTCCGGAAGCTCGGCAATGCTTGCTGAAGCCATTCATTCACTTGCCGATACTACAAACCAGGTATTTCTTCTCATTGGCCGTAAACGGTCAAGGAAAGAAGCAACAGAGATCCATTCATTCGGATATGGAAAAGAAGAATATTTCTGGGGTTTCCTGGTTGCCGTGCTGCTCTTCTTTCTTGGAGGATGCTTCTCAATTTATGAAGGAATCCATAAATTCATACATCCGGAACCCATTAACAATTACCTGTATATTTTTATAGTTCTGGGATCTGCAATACTTCTGGAGTATAAATCCTTTTCAGTTGCATTCGGTGAATTTAAGAAAAATGTATCCTCAGGTATTTTAAAATCACTCAAGGATTCCACCGATACCAACCTGTTCGTTATACTTGTTGAAGACTTTTCAGCGCTTACCGGTCTGACAATCGTCCTTATTTCAACTCTTCTGTCACTGATCAATCCGGTATTCGACACTATCGGAACATTCCTGGTCGGATTACTTCTTATTTTAATGTCGTGGTTTCTTGCAAACGAGCTGAGAAAACTGATGGTTGGTGAAAGCATCCCACGTGAAATGAGAAATGACATCAGGACAATTCTCAAAAAGCACAGGATAATCAGGCATATAAATAACATACGGTCGATGTTCATCGGTAATAATAATTTCATTCTGCTGATATCTGTTGATATAGAGGATTTTGCAGCAGGAGGACTTATTGAAGGTGTTATTGAACAGGTTAAGAACGATATCGGTTCAAAATACAGCGGTGCCCGCTATATTTATATTGATATCAGGAACAGTGATGCCTAGAATTTATCTTTAATTTACTGATTGAACTTCTGATTTACGAACACTTGTATGTCATTTTTTTACCAGTTTCCGTCTTACAGTACCATTCAATGTATTGATTTCGACTAAGTATATGCCCGGATTAAGTCCTGAAACACCAATTACATGTAAAATACCCGCCGATTTTAAAAGATTTATGGAATAAGATGTACATTTAGATTGTCAATTTATAATTAACCCATAATTTACTACACTAATGAAAACCATCAGATTTTTCAGCATCAGGAAGCTTTTCTTAACATTTGCCCTTATGCTTAGTTCAGCATTTCTTTTTGCCCAGACAAATTTCTCCGGCACATGGGCATTTAATGATTCCAAAAGTGATTTTGGCGGAAGCGAGTTCAGGTTTGCGGCAACCACTCTTGCAGTCACCCAGGATGCCAGCACACTTACCGTTGAGAGCACCATGCCCGGACGAGACGGCGGTGAGATGAAGACAACATCAAAATACAACCTTGATGGTTCCGTAAGTGAAAATCCCATGTTCAATACCACGAGAAAATCAACTGTTGCATGGTCAGCTGACAAGAGTTCAATAACCATCACCTCGACAATGACCTTTGAAAGGGATGGTCAGAGCAGGGAAATGAAGACTACAGAAACCTGGAAACTTGCCGAAGGAGGAAAAATGCTTATGGTTGCAAGTGTAAGGCCGGGAAGAGACGGTGAAATGAAAACCACAGTTGCCTATGATAAAAAATAGAGTACTGCTTAAGATCCTAGCGGAACCACGACTGAGCGGGAATGGCTTTGTCATGCTGAAAATCCGTCAGCTTATATGAAACCGAGGAATCGTTTTCTATCATATAGACCCAGTATCCGGAAATCCCGCCCGGACTGAAATATTCACGCCGCATATAGAGCCTGTCACCGGGTATAAAGTCGCAGGTTTTCCCGAATGCAGTTATTTTACCATAGGTGCTGTCCTGGGTAGTTCTTATCCATATAAGATCATATCCCGTAAAATCATCTGGATCTGTATTCCTGTATTCAATAAAATCCCCTGCATAGCGTCTTGTAACCATCAGCTGATCTTCATCAACTCTGGAATATGAGCTCTTTGTATTGATGCAGGATGAAAAGATCATTCCTGAAAACAGGGTAATAAATAATGAAAAAATATAATTCCTCCTGATATTCATAAAAATATACACTTCAGATAGTTCAAAAATAGTCTAAATTAGCTTAATATACAATGGAAGTGATTTGCATTGAAGCTTTTTTATACCTTTGACCCCGCATCATAATCCTGTGAAATAATTTCATCAGATTGAACAACAAGGCACATATCGGGTTTTTTAACAGGCTGAAAGCTCTTCACCTCAGGAACATAAAGAAGGGTGTCTATGATTATATGTGGATATCAGGTCTGAAGATAGTTCTTGTTTATGTTGCAATAATGATCCCTGTTGTCATTATAGGTAAACATTTCATAAATGTAACTGCACTTTTTAATTATTTTACTGCACGGTTTTCGGACCCCTTAATATTTATCATATTCATCCTGTCTGAATCAACATTAGGGATGATCCCTCCCGATCTGTTTGTCATCTGGTCGGCAAAATTCAATTCGCCCTTCCTCCTTCTGACGATTCTTGGAGTGCTTTCATATACTGGCGGCATCATTGCCTATTTTATAGGGCACTGGCTTTCAGGAAGAAAGAGAATAAAAGCCTATTCCGAACAGGTACTGGATAAGTATATAAAAATGGTACGTAAATGGGGAGGGGCATTTATAATCATTGCAGCACTTTTCCCTTTTTCTCCTTTTCCTCTTGTAGTGATTGCAGTCAGTCTGCTGAAATACCCTTTAAAACTGTACTTGTTTTTCGGATTATCCAGGATACTTCGTTTCATTGCCCAGGGTGTTGTATATCTGGGGATCCTGAAACTCGACAGGCTTTTGGGTTAACCCCCGGAGTCTGTCAAAGCAGAATTATTATTATTACGGATAAATATTTTCTCCCTCTGACTTTGCTATAATGGCGCAGACTACTGTATCGCCATAAACATTTACTGTAGTTCGGAACATATCGAGAATCCTGTCCACGGCAAGTATCAAACCTATACCTTCCAAAGGTAATCCCATGGCGGTTAGAACAATTCCTATTGTTACCATACCTGCCATCGGTATGCCGGCAGCTCCTATAGCGGCCATTAATGCGGAAAATGATGCAATTAACTGCTGTCCGATTGTGAGGTCAATGCTGTAAGCCTGGGCAATGAACAAAGCAGCCACAATCTCATATAAGGCAGTCCCATTCATATTTATTGTAGCGCCTAAGGGCAAGGTAAAACTTGAAATCTTAACGGAAACTCCGGCATTTTTCTCCATAGCAGCCATACTAAGAGGCAATGTTGCGTTCGAAGAAGATGTTGAGAATGCAGTGAGTAAAGGGGTAATCATGGCTTTCATATGCTTCGCCGGATTAACTTTTCCTACAAATCTCAATAGAGCAGGAAGAGTGATCATGGAATGCACAAAAAGCCCTATCAAAACAACCAGCATATAAAGGCCAAGCCTGTAAACAAGCTCACCCAGGTTTTCCTGACTGGCAACAATTTTTATTACAATACCAAAAATCCCAAAAGGTGATAACAATATGATAAAATCGGTAACTTTCATAATAAGCTCATTAGCTGCTTCAAAAAAGTTATTTAGCATATTTCTGCTATTATCACTCATTGTGGTAATAAAATACCCAAACAACATTGAAATGAAAATAATGGCCAGCATATCAGTTTCGACCAGGGCTTTGAACATATTGTCGGGCACAATGCGTAACAAATTATCTGAAAGACTACCCGATGTCATAGCAATCTCACCGGCAGGGGTGGTTAATGCCAGATCTGCATCTACACCTGGTTTGAACAGATTAACAAGTAATAATCCTGTAAGTATGGCTACAATGCTTGTAAAAAAATACCAGAATAATGTTTTAAACCCAAGCCGCCCAAAATCTTTTCCGCCCTGCAGACGCCCCACACCGCAAATCAATGATGTGAATATTAGCGGCGCTACAATCATTTTCAACGCTCTGAGAAATATAGTTCCCATCCAGGAAGTATAATCAGCAACAACTGGAAATATTATGCCTAATATGATTGCTAGCAGCAATCCGATCAGAATCTGTACGGGCAGAGAAAGTTTTATCTTCATGTAACGGTTTTACGAAGCCATAAATATACAATTATGCCTGCCACAAATAAAACCATTCCAGCTATTTTTTACAGGGCAGACGCAAAGTAAAATACCTGGTTTCACAAAAATGGGGACTGACAATTGGTTTGGTTATATTCTCCGGGAAGATATGAAGTATCAGATTTATTGTGCCTGCCGTATTTCTGCTATCAGATTCTCGCCAGTCAGCCGGAATTCAGATGAATTATCGGGTGGTACTATATAAACAGAAGTACCCGGATCAAGTCCTTTTTTTACAACCACATTCTTGTCGTTCATTTCACCAAGAATGACTATCTGCCTGGTTTTATTCCTCTTATAAACATAGGGAATACTGTCGGTGCCGGTATAAACACATTCTGTCGGAATATAGATGGCATTATCGATCGTTTTGGTGATGATCCTGTTCCATGCTGTCATTGCAGGTCTGAGTGAGTTATCAGCATTATCTATTTTTATCATGACCTCAAACATTTTTGCATCTGAGTTCGGAAGCACTTCCCCGACATTTGCAACACTTGTTACGACACCATTGTATGATTTGCCGGGAAGGGCATCAATGGTTATAACAACTCTCTGACCTGTTTCTACTTTACTGACCTCTATTTCATTCACATAGGTTTTTGAAAGCATTGATGATAGGTCGGGCAGGGTAGCTATGACCTTGTCGAAGGGATTGATGGTCGAGCCGGCCTTTCTCTTTGAACCGTTCCATTCCTGCTTATAAATAATTATACCGCCAGACGGCGCCCTGATGGTGAATTTTGCAAGAAAATCCTGAAGAGCCTGTACAAGCTCCTCCCCGTTTGTAAGAGCCTGTTTTGTCTGTTTTATATCCGCTAGTGCCTGGGCACGTCTGAGATTATAGCTTTTTTTCAGTTGTTCCAGACCCCTTTCTGCTTTATTCAGGCTTATTTCTGCCTGACGGATCTTTGCCGGTGGCTCATATTTTGATTCTGCAAGAGTTATTTTTGCTTCTTCAACCAGATATTGCTGATTTTTTATATCATCCCTCAGATCTGTGAGAGTTACCGCAGTATCAAGGATCTTCATTTCAAGGTTTGAGCGCAAGGTGGTAAGATTTTCAAGCTGATCCTTTAGTGTATTATCATATTCGGTCCTGTCAAGCTGGGCAACATAATCACCTTTTTTTACAATAGTACCTTCGGGAACGATATCCTGTATCTTATAACTCATTATACGCATCCTTTCATGTCCTCCTCCATGTCTTGGTCCACCACCATCTCCTCCCCTCTGGGATTCACTCTCCTGTATATCGGGTCCCAGAATATCTGAGGAGTTTTCAGCCAGTAACTCGCCTGCATTTGAAATAGCTATCTCAAACAGTCCCTCCTTTGCCTCGGTAAAGGCACTTACCTGTTTTTTTCCTGATACCACCCTGTTAAATATTATCAGGGCTATCACAACAACAAAAACAACAACACCAGAAATTATTATAGTCTTTCTCATATCATATTTATTTCGATCATCGTTTAATATATAGACCATTCCGGAAATTTTTTATTCCATTTTCAAAAAATAATTTATTACATGGAATAAACCGGGATCATTATTTGTCTAACTGTTGTGGTATAGAAGTAACCGGAAATACCATAAGTTGTAATAAGAGATATTTTGTGACAAGAATAAAGGAAACAGGTTAGTAAGGTTGCTGGTAATGAAAATTATCAGGAACCTGGTTTTTAAGGTTAGGTTGAATTGAAAACCTGCAGGTCAGCATA
>CAYQZL010000164.1:0-9310 GCA_964421975.1 uncultured Rikenellaceae bacterium | reverse complement strand
ATCATGTTTTCTTTTCTGCAGGGAAACCTGATGCACCACTGTTAACGACCACCATACAACCTGCTACTGCCGATCTGCATTACAGGGGATTCTCACGAATGTTCCGGAAAGGAGGCAGATACGGACCTCACTGGTTCGATTATTCAGATGTTGATTCAACCTGGAAATTCCGTGATCTGACCGGATTTTATACACGCTTCGGAGATGTGCTTCCCCTGTTACTCGAATCAGATGATAAATATGTCATTACCAATGCAGGTGATGAAATAACAATAGAATTCGATGCGGCCTTATTGCCTGCACTGAATAATGGCTGGAAGAGAGATTTCCTTATCCGGAGTGTCGGCTGGGTGAAGGATGGCGATATGAACACCGCTACGGGAAATAAAGTTCTTCCGCTTCCTTTTCATGGTATTAAAAGCTATCCTCCTTCAGAAAATGATCAGTATCCTGATGATGAAGAACATCAGAAATACCTCCGTGAATATAATACACGGGAAGTGACCAATGAAAGTTATATCAAAGCTTTCAGGGAACTGAAGATCCCGGGGGCTGACAAAGAGGATGAATAAACACGGTGCCAGATTTTATAAGAAAATCTGACTTTAATTACTCATGACCTTTGTGCCCTTTGCGTAATCCTTTGTGCCCTTTGTGGTTAAATAAGTATTGTTGTTTAACCACTAAGAGCACTAAGTCCACACTAAGGACACGAAGGAAAGCAGTATATTATGAACATTTATGAATTAGAAAGACTAAATGAATTTAATAAAAACTTTCAGCTCAGGATCAATAGGTTTTGTGCTGTTGTCGGTTATAACTATTTCCTGCGGAAAAAATATTAAATATACAGATCTGACCCATGATGCCGGTATCGGTTTCAGGTATAATTTCGGGGATCATCATTACGAGAACATAATAGAAAGCAGTGGTTCGGGAGTAACCGTTTTTGACTATAATAATGATGGTCTGATGGATCTATTTATGCTTAACGGGACATACCTGGAAGGTATCTCAAGTGATGACGGGCTGGTTTTCAGGGATACTCCCGACAATCTGTACAGGAACAATGGTGACGGAACATTTACCGATGTTACTAAGGATGCCGGTGTATATGATATAAACTGGAGCATGGCTGCAGGTCCGGTCGACTATGATAATGATGGTGATGAAGACCTGCTGCTGCTGAACTATGGACCCAATGTCTTTTACCGCAATAACGGCAAC
This sequence comes from uncultured Rikenellaceae bacterium, assembly GCA_964421975.1. GTDB lineage: Bacteria > Bacteroidota > Bacteroidia > Bacteroidales > VadinHA17 > LD21. The sequence goes on along the minus strand of CAYQZL010000164.1, from coordinate 8,083 downwards.
GGTACTTTTTCGGATATAACAGATTTTTCGGGACTTAGAGGACCAGATAAACTGAACGGATTCACAAAATGGAGCATAGGAGTCATTTACTGGGATTATAACGGCGATAGTCTTATTGATGCCATGGTCGGTAATTTCCTTGGATTCGACCTGGCTGTCGAAGCTCCGGCAGGCCCCGGAATAATGCCCCATCCGACACAGTATAAGGGACAGCTGTCAATGCTGTACGAACAACAGACCGACGGTTCTTTCAGAGATGTTACCCGTGATGTGAACTTATATTATCCCGATGCAAAATGTATGGGTCTGGTTGTATTTGATTTTGATGATGACGGTGTGCCTGAGATATTCCAGGCAAATGATCATCATTTCAATTATCTTTTTAAATATATCGACGGTAAATATGAAGATATAGCTATCCGGACCGGAGTCGCTTCCAACAGTAAGGGAGTGGGTGCGGGATCAATGCACGGGACTATAGGTGATGTGGATGGCGACCTCCTGGTCGATATTCTTGTTTCCGATCTTGATTATGGTGCACTTTACCGTAATCTTGGCAATGGATTTTTCGAAGATATCACCCGGACAAGCGGAGTTGAAATACACCTGGCAGGCAAAGGTACCTGGGGGACGGCACTGTTCGACTATGACAATGATGGTGACCTCGATATTTTTGCTGCAAATGGCAACGGCGAAGAGCTTATTCTGCAATATCAGCTTCTCCTTGAAAATAACGGGAAAGGGCACTTCACAGATGCGGGTAAAGAGATGTGTGACTATTTCAATGTTAAGAGATCCGGTCGCGGAATGGCTGTATGGGATTATGATAATGACGGGGATCTGGATATTATCGTATCCCATGTTGATCTTGAAGCAACACCGGCATTGCTGAGAAATGATGGAGGGAACAGGAACCACTGGCTCGGCGTCTCACTTAAAAGCCCTGCCGGACCAGCTCCGGCAGTCAGTGCGAAAGTAATGGTAAGCGCCGGAGGAAAGAAACAGCTTCTGATCAACCAGTGGACAACAGGCTATCTGTCCAATAACGATCCCAGATTGCATATAGGGCTCGGAAAAGCAAAGAAGATTGACCTTCTCGAGATCTCATGGGCAGACGGTATTAAGGAGTCATACAAAGATATTGAGGCAGACAGGTATATTACGATCATGCAGGGGGAAGGGTGGAGTGAAGTGCCTAAAGTGCCTAAAGTTCATAAAGTTAGGAAAGTTTTGAAGTGAGTAAAGTTATGAAGTGAGTAAAGTTATGAAGTTGGTAAGGTTTGAAATTGGTAAAATTTTGAAGTTAGTAGAGTTTTAAAATGAACAGGTGTTTGGGGTGCTTATGGCAGGTGATTGGAATTCAGTATATAAGAAGCAATGCCGTAGTTATTTATTCCGATAAACAGATGGAGTTTTCCACTGATTGATAGTGTTTTAAGTGACCGTACATCGCCAACGATTATTAAACCTGATTCTGTCTGCGGGACATATCTGAAATTTCCTTTACCGTCACCTTCATACAGCTGGCCATAGTTTGCATCCATAACTCCGAGCCTTACACACATGGCATTCTGGTTCCCGGCAAGGATCATATCCTTGTTGCCGTCATTGTTATAGTCGAGTATTTCAATTGCATGAACAGGTGCAAACTGGGCCTGCAGGGGAAGTTGTCTTTTTTCAAAACCCTTACCGTTATTGATATAGACCATTGTTCTCAGTTCGGTAGCAGTCAGTACAGTCGCAGCTTTCAGGTCTTCTTCCGAAAAGACATCCGTAAGCCTGGCATTCGCATATGAGGAATAATCCGGGAATTTTCTTCTGAGAGTATTGAGCTGAGTAAGTAATTCGTTCCGGCTAGGGAACGGATATGATATTCCATCAATATAGTAAGAAAGTATGGGATCTACTGTACCATTGTTGTCAAAATCCCTGAATGTCATTGTCACAGGCTCGTTATCAGATCCCTTTATTTGTGAGTTGGTCCCGAAATTTCCAGCCACGATATCCATATCGCCATCATTGTCGAGATCGGTCACTGTTATTTTATTCCAGAATCCCCCCTGGATCCTGTCAAAATAGGAATTTGTTGCTTCAGAAAATATTTTACCTTCCCGGTTCAGGAATATCCTCAAGGGCATGAATTCACCTGCCGTTATAAGATCAGGCCAGTTGTCATTATTCAGGTCAGTCCATTCTGCATCTGTTATCATTCCTCCTGTTGCGAGGTCGGGTAACATTTCCGGAGTAACATTTCTAAATTTCCCTGATCCGTCGTTCAAAAGAATGAAACTTTCCTGTGGCAGTGGGTATTCACCAGGCATCATCCTGCCACCGACGAAGAGATCGGTATCCCCGTCCCTGTCTATGTCGGCTGCTTTTACGCACGATTTTGCAACAAGCATCTGAGGAAGCCGGTCTTCAGTCCTGGTAAAGATGCCATATCCATTGTTAATGTATAACCTGTCCTGAAGGGCTTTATTCCCCCGGCCATAATCGTGATATCCTCCGCTCGCAACATAAAGGTCCATGTCTTTGTCTCCGTCTGCATCAAAGAACAGAGCACCGGCATCAGTACAGAAGACATCAGGTGCAAAGATAAAATCGGGAGATATTTTGAAAGAGCCGTCGGGATTCTGAAGGAACAGCTTACCCGGATTTTCCTTTACACCTCCGACATAAATATCTTCAAGCTTATCACCGTTAACATCGGCTGAAGCCATAACCGGTCCGCATGTTGACGGCATATATGTAAGCAGCGGTTGCCTGCTGAAATCGTTTGCGCCATATTCAATATGTTCGTACCGGACAGGGGAATTGATCAGTGTAAACAGCCCGGGTTCAGATACTTCCGGGACCGCTTTGCCTCCGGCTCCGGACTGTCTTATTTCTACCAGCTGATTAGCAGAAACGTTTTTCAGTAGCGACATTCTTCCTCCCGGCCATTCAACCTTAACTGAATCTGCTTTTTCCAGGTCAGCAAGACCGAAAAGGAGAGTGGCGCTCGTGCATGACTGATAACCCCTCGAGGGCATCTGTTCCTGGTACTGAACACCTTCTAATGTATATACATATACTTTGCTGCATAATCCGCGGGTATTCTTACCTTCACCAATCAGCCGGATACTGATATAATTTGCGGGTTTTCCCGATTCGCGGATCATATTCCTGAAAACTGACGCCGTTTCATTCTGATTACTTACAACAAGATCAAGGTCACCGTCGAGATCAAGATCGGACCATGCAGCTCCATTTGAAAAACCTTTTTTAGTGAATCCCCATTCGATACTTTTATCTGTAAAGGTCAGATCCTTATTGTTCCTGAATATATGATTATGGACAGGCGTAGACTTCATGAAACTTACCAGGTAGAATGTATCGGCCTGGGTTCTTGCTTCACCTTTCTGTGCATAATAATCATATTTAAATTTCAGAAAATCCCGGTCGGTATAATCGCGGAAATAGCCATTTGTGACAAAGAGATCTTTCCATCCGTCATTGTCGAAGTCGGCAAATGGCGGAGCCCAGCTCCAGTCAGTATTTGAAACACCCGCAAGCTGCCCGATCTCACTGAAGGTCCCGTTCCTGTTATTCATCTGAAGCATGTTGCGCATACTGGAATGATAAAAACCTTCCATGACCATAAGCGCATATTCCAGATAATTCTCCGGTCCGTAAAGAAGTTTTATACGCCTGTTGTCAGGCGGAAGCATATCGGCTGTGAATATATCCGGCCAGGTATCATTATTGAAGTCATTTATCTCATTTCCCATGGCCGACTGCGATATATGAAGCAGCTGTTCTGTCATCCTGTTGGTAAAGGTCCCGTTATGATTGTTTATATAGAGGTAATCGGGTTCGATATAGTCGTTGGTTATATATATATCCGGCCACCCATCTTTATTCAGATCCGAAATGGCCACACCAAGACCATAACCCAGTCCGTTTGATATTATGCCTGCCTGTCCGGTTACATCAACAAATTTATCACCGTCATTTCTCAGAAGCTTATCCCCGGCATATGGATCATTTGTTATCCTGGCTTCCTCGAATTCAAGTCCGCGGATCACTTTGACATTTGTAGCCAGTAAAAATACGTCAAGATCTCCGTCAAGGTCATAATCAAAAAAAGCTCCCAGAGTTGAATGAGTCGGATCATCGAGTCCATATTCCCTGGCTCTTTCTTCAAATTTGAGATTGCCCTTGTTTATGAAAAGCTGGTTCCTTCTGTTATCGACGGGGCCTTTTCCACAGTAGCACAGATAAATATCAGTAAGGTTATCTCCATTGATGTCAACCATCGTAACACCTGTTTTCCATCCTTCTCTTCCCTGTACTCCTGCACTCTGGGTAACATCTTTGAATTTCATATTACCCAGGTTGATATAAAGCTTGTTGAGCTTCATGTTCGAAACAAAATAAATATCATCCAGACCGTCATTATTGACATCTCCCAGTGCGACACCTCCGCCGTTGTACATGTTTTCATGAGTGAGTGCATTGTAATCCAGGGCTTCGGTTATTGTGTTCCTGAACTGAATGCCTGATCTTTTTGAAGGCACAGATTCAAAAAGCCGGAGTTCCTGTGCATGGGAACTCAGAGTAATGACCAGGGATGCTATTATTACCCAGCCCTTAAATTTCTTATGCCGCTGTTCCGGTATTATTACCACGTTGTCAGGAATTCTTAAGAAATAAAAATAATGAAAAATCTTTATACATCGAGTCACTTCGTAAAGTAAGTTTTTACGACACAGGCATGCACCCATAGGTAAAATTAGGATATCAGAAAAATATGTATTAAAATATGTATTAAAATACGTATTAAAAGACATATTAAAAGACGTATTAAAAGACGTATTTTCAGACAGATGATGCAATTTCTATTAAAATAATTTATATTGATACAGGATCGGGTTATTTTATAATTAATAGTTAATTTTATAGACAGATTGAGCATAAAATTCAATTATTAAACCTGTAACCAATAATTTTCAAATCACAATGGAAAAACTGCTGAAACAATTTGTGGCAATTCTGCCATTATTCCTGATCCTTTTCTCATGTCAGAATCAGAAAAAATCAAAGGAACAGCCGGAGTTTCCCTATGACAAATTTGAGATCATGAGGGGAACAAACATAGCTCACTGGCTTTCTCAGAGCCAGAGGCGCGGACCTGAGAGGGAAGTGTTCTTTACTGAAAAAGATGTAAAATTCATTGATTCATGCGGCTTTGATCATATCCGTTTCAGCCTTATCTGGATATTGTATCCGGCAAAAAATGAACAAATGTTGTAATCACTTTAAAATAATTCCATAAACAAATGAAAAAACTTATTTATTGCTTGCTTCTGATCGGTATGGGTGCATCAACCCTGGCACAGAATACCGGCGAACCGGTTTTCATGGTAAAAGGTTTCTGTATAAATGTTCCTGCACCGGCACAGGTAGACCGCTTTGTTAAGTTTATCAATGAGGAACTTGCTGTACGAGGTGTGAATACCCTCCTCCTGCTTGTAGACTATAATTATAAATATCAAAGCTATCCTCAGCTGAGAAGTTCCAATCCTCTGTCAAAAGCAGATGTGAAAAAGATCGTAAAAGCATGCAGGAATAAAGACATAAGAATAATTCCACAGATCAATCTGCTGGGGCATCAGTCATGGTCGAATAATTTAAACCCTCTTCTGACACATTTTCCTGAATTTGATGAAACACCTCATGTCCTTATGCCTGAGAAATATGTATGGCCAAACGACGATGGTCTTTATTGCAAAAGTTATTGTCCTCTTCATCCTGATGTACATAAGGTGGTATTTGCCCTGGTTGATGAGATCTGTGATGTTTTCGAGACAGATTCTTTTCATGCAGGAATGGATGAAGTATTTTATCTTGGAGATGATAAGTGTCCGAGATGTTCGGGTGTCGATAAATCCGAACTTTTTGCAGGTGAAGTCAGGAAGATCCGTGATCACCTGGCTAAGAAAAACAGGGAATTATGGATCTGGGGTGACAGGCTGATAGACGGCAAGACAACAGGAATGGGAATATGGGAAGCAGCTTATAATTTTACATGGCGCGCTGTCGATATGATACCAAAAGATGTGGTTATATGCGACTGGCATTATGAAAGACCTGACCAGACACCGGTCTATTTTGCAATGAAAGGCTTCAGGGTGATAACCTGTCCGTGGAGAACTCCTCCGACAGCCGTAATACAGGCTGAGGATATGGCCAGATGGAGGAACTATGCTACTAAGGAAATGAAGCCCCGTTATTACGGAATGATGCAAACCACATGGACCAGTGCAGAAAATTTTATGAATGGTTTTTATGGAGTAAAAAAACAGGAGGTCCAGGCTGATACGAAACAGGATCCCTCAAAAAATCCATGGGATACATTCCGTGAAATGTACAAACGTATGGATGAACTGGAAAAGGAAACGAAATAAAGATCAAGAAGAGGCTTTTTTAAATTTAAATCCTTTAACCGCAAAGACCACAAAGGTTGCGCAAAGAACACAAAGTCAAAATTATACAAAAATATACTTTGCGTTCTTTGCGTAAATTCTTTGCGTTCTTTGCGGTTAAAAAGAACATAAGACAAAATAAAAAATCCATGAAAAAGTACTATGCTTCACTGATTGTATTAATTCTGGGTTTTTTTGATGCTGTTGCATTAAAAATTCCTGAGATACAGATGCTACGCCAGCAGCCCGATACCCTCGGATTGTATCAGAAATTTGAAGTCTCCTTCAATATTAATAACGGTAATGAATACATAAATCCATTTGATCCTGATGAGATTGATATCACAGCTGAATTTATATCACCTTCAGGTAAGAAATGGGAAATCCCGGGCTTTTATTATTATTCAATGGGAACCCTCTGGAAAGTCAGATTCTCTCCTGATGAAGCAGGTGTTTGGAATTATACAATAACAGTAAAGGACAGGGGAGGAGAGGTCAGCAGTCCTGCCAGGAAGTTTGTCGCTGTCGGATCGAAGGAAAAAGGACCTGTAGTGGTTGCGGAAAATAAACGATACCTTAAATACGGTGACGGATCAGATTTTTATGGGGTGGGTCTGTGGTACAATGACAGTTATACTACTTATAACCGTGGCGCGATCAGACCTGAAGAGCTTGATAACCTGAAATCACTCGGAGTGAATTTCATCGGGACATTCATCACTCCGCTTGAAACACCCGGCAGTGGTCTGGGAAGATATGATCAGAATATCTGCGGAAGACTTGATGAACTTCTTGAAATGCTTGAACAGCGTGATATGCTGCTGAGTCTTAATATATGGTTCCATTCATATTTATCGGAAACGGTATGGGGAGGAGGCAATATAAGATGGTATACAAATCCATATCAGCAGGTGACCAGCGCCAGGGATTTTTACAGAAGTGAAACTGCCTGGAAATACCAGGAAAAGCTTTACCGTTATTTTATTGCCCGCTGGGGATATAGTAATGCGCTTGCCCTCTGGTTCATTGTGGATGAAGTAAACGGGACCGACGGATGGGTAAGTGGCGACAGCCTTGCCGCATCGGCATGGGGAAAGAAAGTTCATGATTATTTCAAGGCCAATGACCCCTGGGATCATCCCACGACTGGAACCCGGAGTGGCGGTATAAAAGAATTCTGGCATCAGGGTTACCAGACTTTCGATATCGCAGCAAGGGAAATATATGAGGCACAGGGATTCCCCATCAACAAGACAAGCACAATTGATTCCTCGGGAATTCATCCTCTTACATACAGTTACCGTAATTATGCAGATCAGAACCAGAAACTCTGGCACGGCTATGGCAAACCTGTGATAAATGGAGAAACAGGCTGGGATCATACTTTTTATGAAGCTTCAATGCCGGGTTATATGGCTATGTTTCATAACGCTCTCTGGGTTACCCTGGCAACAGGATCTGCAATGACACCATTCTGGTGGGCCCATTCGAGGATGCTTAATGATATTATTCTCAGCAGCAGGATCAGCAGTATAAGAAGATTTACCGACAAGATCCCATTTTCTGACCTAGATCGGAAGAGCGTCGTGTAGGGAAAGAGTGTAGGATAGGGTGTA
>CAYQZL010000163.1:0-9350 GCA_964421975.1 uncultured Rikenellaceae bacterium | reverse complement strand
TAGAGGTCTGTTCGCATCTGTCTTAACAGCGTTTGCTTTTCTTGAGTTATCGAACAATGAATCGACAGCTTCCTGAAGCATCCTTTTCTCATTACGGAGAATAACCTCGGGAGCTTTTATTTCGATAAGTCTTTTTAATCTGTTATTTCTGATAATGACCCTTCTGTAAAGATCGTTAAGGTCGCTTGTTGCAAATCGTCCTCCATCCAGCGGTACAAGAGGTCTCAGTTCAGGAGGAATAACGGGAACAACCTTAATGATCATCCACTCAGGTTTGTTTACGTTCTTGGAATCCCTGAAAGCTTCAACGACCTGAAGACGCTTCAAAGCTTCATTCTTACGCTGCTGGGATGTTTCAATATTGGCCTGGTGACGAAGTGAATATGACATTTCATCAAGATCAATACGCGACAGAAGCTTGTAAAGTGCTTCAGCACCCATATCTGCAACGAACTTATCAGGATGATTATCTTCGAGATACTGATTTTCCTTCGGAAGCGATTCGATGATCTCAAGATATTCTTCCTCTGTGAGGAAACTCAGATATTTAACACCGTCGGCTGCTTTTATTCCTGGATTTATAACGACATATCTTTCGTAATAAATTATCGAATCAAGCTTTTTTGTCGGAAGTCCGAGCAGATAACCTATCTTATTGGGGAGCGATCTGAAGTACCATATATGTGCTACCGGAACTACCAGGGAAATATGTCCCATTCTTTCACGGCGAACCTTTTTCTCAGTGACTTCAACACCGCAGCGGTCACAAACAATACCCTTATAACGTATTCTTTTGTATTTACCGCAATGACATTCATAATCTTTTACCGGTCCAAAGATCCTCTCACAAAATAATCCGTCGCGTTCAGGTTTGTAGGTACGGTAATTGATCGTTTCAGGCTTCAGCACCTCTCCACTGGAACGGTCAAGAATTTCTTCAGGTGAAGCAAGACCTATGGAGATTTTTGAGTAACTGGTTTTTGCTTTGTTATCTCTTCTGAATGACATATATACTGAAATTTTTAATTCAATTGATTTAATTAATAAAGGTAAAAAGCGTTAATCAAGTATAACGCTAAGACCAAGTCCTCTCAGTTCGTGCAGCAGCACATTAAGCGATTCAGGGATACCGGGCTGAGGCATTGGTTCTCCCTTCACTATTGCTTCATAAGCCTTGGCCCGACCGATGACATCATCTGATTTTATTGTCAGTATCTCCTGCAGAATATGAGCTGCACCGAATGCTTCAAGGGCCCATACTTCCATTTCACCAAAACGCTGACCTCCGAACTGTGCCTTTCCTCCCAGAGGTTGCTGGGTTATAAGTGAGTACGGACCTATTGAACGTGCATGCATCTTGTCATCAACCATATGACCAAGCTTTAGCATATAGATAACACCTACAGTGGCCGGCTGGTCAAAACGTTCACCTGTCCCGCCGTCATAGAGGTAGGTCTTTCCATATTTCGGAAGACCGGCTTTTTCAGTATATTCAGTTATCTGATCTATTGTGGCACCATCAAAGATCGGTGTAGAAAATTTGAGTCCAAGCTTCTGCCCTGCCCATCCCAGAACTGTTTCATATATCTGTCCCAGGTTCATCCTCGAAGGCACACCAAGAGGATTAAGAACAATATCCACCGGCGTACCATCCTCAAGGAACGGCATATCCTCGGCACGGACTATCTTGGCTACGATACCTTTATTACCATGACGACCTGCCATCTTGTCTCCTACCTTGATCTTCCTCTTTTTAGCAATATATACCTTGGCCAGACGAACAATCCCTGCAGGCAGTTCATCCCCTATTGTAATGTTATATTTCTTACGCTTATAAATACCGTCAATCTCCTTGTACTTGATAATATAATTGTGAAGGAGCTGTTTTATGCTGTCGTTTTTCTTTTTATCGGTAGTCCACTTATTCGGGTTGATATTAAGAAAATCTATTTCCTGAAGCTGCTTTAGTGTGAACTTGCTTCCCTTAGGTATTACATCGACATTCAGATAATCCCTGACACCCTGGGAAGTCTTGCCGTTTACAAGTATGAAAAGCTTGTCCACAAGCCTTGCCTTAAGCTCCTCCACATTCTTATTGAATTCATTTTCAATCTTGTCGAGAAGAGGCTTTTCGACTGCTTTGGCTTTTCTGTCTTTTATTGCTCTGGTAAAGAGTTTTTTATCAATGACAACACCCTCAAGCGAAGGACCTGCTTTCAGTGAGGCATCCTTAACATCTCCTGCTTTGTCGCCAAAAATTGCCCTCAGGAGTTTTTCTTCCGGTGAAGGATCTGATTCCCCTTTCGGAGTAATTTTACCAATGAGAATATCACCCGGCCGTATATGTGCACCGATCCTGATAAGACCATTCTCGTCGAGGTTCTTCGTTGCTTCCTCACTTACGTTCGGTATGTCGGAGGTAAGTTCCTCAAGTCCGCGTTTGGTGTCTCTTACCTCAAGAAGATATTCGTCGATATGAACAGATGTGAACATATCTTCTTCCACAACTTTCTCCGAGATGACTATAGCATCTTCAAAATTGTATCCCTTCCAGGGCATAAATGCCACTTTCAGGTTCCTTCCCAATGCCAGTTCACCGTTCTTTGTTCCGTAACCTTCGGTAAGTACCTGACCTTTCTTTACTTTCTCTCCCTTTTTTACAACAGGAATGAGATTGATACAGGTATTCTGGTTTGTCTTTTTATATTTTGGAAGGGTATATCTTTTGATGTCATCATCAAAGCTTACGAATTTCTCTTCGTCGGTCCGTGTATATCTTATCACTATTTCGTCTGAATCGACATATTCCACTACACCGTCGCCTTCCGCTACATATAATATACGGCTGTCTTTGATCACCTGGGTTTCGAGTCCTGTTCCCACAACTGACGACTCCGGATTAATCAGTGGTACAGCCTGACGCATCATGTTTGATCCCATGAGAGCCCTGTTGGCATCATCATGTTCAAGGAACGGTATAAGTGAGGCGGCTATGGATGCTATCTGGTTAGGAGCAACGTCCATCAGGTCGACTTTAGAGATCTCCTCAAACGGATAGTCAGCTTCATATCTGCATTTGACCCTGGGAGCATCGAACACACCATCTTTTGCCACAGGAGCATTTGCCTGTGCGATCATTTTCTGTTCCTCTTCCTCTGCGCTCATCCACACTATTCCCTCATTGCTGAAATCGACTTTTGTTTCGTTCACTTTGAGGTATGGAGTTTCAATAAATCCGAGGTCGTTGATCCTTGCATAAACGCAAAGCGAGGAAATAAGTCCGATATTTGGACCTTCAGGTGTTTCTATCGGGCAAAGACGGCCATAGTGAGTATAATGAACGTCCCTTACCTCAAAACCTGCTCTTTCGCGTGAGAGACCACCCGGTCCAAGTGCCGACATACGTCTCTTGTGAGTCATCTCGGCAAGAGGATTTGTCTGGTCCATGAACTGTGAAAGCTGGTTGGTCCCGAAAAACGAATTAATCACCGATGAAAGTGTTTTTGAGTTTATCAGGTCAACCGGAGTAAACACCTCATTATCCCTGACGTTCATCCTTTCACGGATGGTACGTGCCATACGTGCAAGTCCGACTCCGAACTGTGCATACAGCTGTTCACCAACGGTTCTTACTCTTCTGTTGCTCAGATGATCAATATCATCCACATCTGTTTTTGCATTGATCAGTTCTATAAGATAACCGATGATCTTTATTATATCTTCTCTGGTAAGTATCTTGACACTCATATCAGTTTCAAGACCAAGTTTCTTATTGATCCTGTAACGTCCTACCTCACCGAGGTCATATCTCTTATCGGAAAAGAACAGTTTTTCAATCACATCACGGGCAGTTGCCTCGTCCGGAGGTTCTGCATTCCGCAACTGGCGGTAAATATAGATCACAGCCTCTTTTTCGGAGTTACAGGGATCTTTTTGCAGGGTATTATATATTATTGCGAAATCCGACAGGCTTGCATCATCCTTATGCAGAAGGATGGTTTTTGCACCTGAATCCACTATGAGATCAACATGATCCTGTTCTATAGTGGTTTCTCTGTCGAGGATCACTTCATTTCTTTCAATTGAAACGACCTCGCCTGTATCTTCATCCACAAAGTCCTCGACCCATGTCCTGAGAACCCTTGCAGCCAGTTTGCGGCCGACAAGCTTTTTAACATTTGTTTTGGATACTTTATGCTCTTCAGCGAGGTTAAAAATTTCAAGGATCTGTTTATCACTTTCAAAACCGATAGCCCGAAGCAGGGTTGTAACGGGTAGTTTCTTTTTCCTGTCGATATATGCATACATCACGTTATTGATGTCGGTAGCAAATTCTATCCAGGATCCTTTAAAAGGAATTATTCTTGCCGAATAGAGTTTCGTACCGTTTGCATGGATACTCTGGCCGAAAAACACCCCCGGTGAACGGTGTAATTGTGAAACAACCACACGTTCAGCCCCGTTTATGACGAAGGTTGCCCTTTCGGTCATATATGGTACTGTTCCGAGATAAACATCCTGAATGACCGTATCAAAATCCTCATGTTCGGGATCTGTACAGTATAATTTCAGTTTTGCCTTAAGAGGTACGCTGTAGGTGAGTCCGCGTTCGATACATTCTTCGATCGTATACCTGGGCGGGTCAATATAATAATCTAAAAATTCAAGGACAAAATTATTCCTTGTGTCGGTAATGGGGAAATTTTCAGTAAATACTTTGTAAAGTCCTTCCTTTTTCCTGTTCTCGGGAGTTGTTCCAAGCTGAAAGAACTCACCGAAGGATTTTAACTGAACTTCCAGAAAATCAGGGTAGTCAAGCTGGCTTTTCCTGGATGAAAAACTTATTCTTTCGGTATTTTTTGAAGACATTTATAACAAGATTAAGTGAACTTATAATTTAAAAGAACGAAAGGTTTAGTTCCGCCATCAGGCAGAACTAAACCTATAACCCGGCTATGAGGTATGACTTATTTAAGTTCAACTTCAGCTCCTGCCTCAACCAATTTGTTTTTTATAGATTCTGCTTCTTCTTTTGAAACACCTTCCTTTATGGGACCGGGGGCAGCATCAACGAGTGCTTTTGCTTCCTTAAGTCCGAGGGCGGTGATATCTTTAACAAGTTTAACAATCTGTAATTTCTGTCCGCCTGCATTTTTAAGAATTACATCGAAAGTCGATTTTTCTGCAGCAGCAGGTGCTTCTGCTCCTGCAGCAGCGGGACCAGCTACGGCAACAGCTGCAGCTGCCGGTTCAATTCCATACTCTTCTTTAAGTATTTTCGCCAGTTCGTTTACTTCTTTTACAGACAGGTTAACAAGTTCTTCTGCAAATTTCTTAAGATCTGCCATTTTTATAAGGATTTAAATTGATTATACATTAATTATTCTTCTTTTTTTGATAGTGTTTCAAGAACACCGTGAATTTTTGTAGCTCCTGATTGTAAAGCTGAGATTACGTTTCTGGCAGGTGACTGAAGCATGAGTATCACTTCGCCGATCATTTCCTCTCTTGTTTTGATTGCAACAAGAGTATCAAGCATATTGTCGCCAATATAGATTGATTCCTGGACGTAAGCTCCTTTAAGCACAGGTTTATCATGTTGCCTGCGGAATTCCCTGATCAATTTTGCAGGGCTGTTTCCGCTGTTTGCGAACATGATGGACGTTGTACCTTTCAGTACCGGATACAGTTCCTGAAAGTCAATGCCGGACTGTTCAAATGCTCTTTTGAGAAGGGTATTTTTGACAACTATCAGTCTGATGTTGTTTTCAAAGCATTTTCTTCTCAGGGCACTTGTGTCCGAAGCATTCAGTTCTGCAGTATCAGTCAGGTAAAAGTGGCTGTACTCTTTTAATCTCTCAGTGAGGCTGTCTACTATAGCGGTTTTTTCTTCCTGTCTCATAATTTCATCCGAGTTTTAACATAACACATTATTCATCCAGACCTTTAGGATCTATTTTAATACCCGGGCTCATAGTGCTTGAAAGGAAGAGGCTACGTATGTAGGTTCCTTTGGCAGCAGCCGGTTTAAGTTTGTTCACCACAGAGATGAACTCTCTTGCATTCTCGGCGATCTTATCAGGCTCAAATGAGACTTTAGCTATAGAGGCGTGAATGATTCCGCTTTTATCTACTTTGAAATCAATCTTACCCTGTTTTACTTCTTTAACAGCCTTACCAATTTCCATAGTAACGGTTCCACTTTTAGGATTGGGCATCAGTCCGCGGGGACCGAGTATCCTTCCTAACTGACCTACTTTTCCCATCACGGATGGCATGGTTATTATTACATCCACATCTGTCCAGCCTCCTTTTATCTTTTCGATATAATCTTCAAGACCCACATAGTCGGCTCCTGCTTCGTTTGCTTCAGTTACCTTGTCGGGTGAGCAGAGTACGAGTACACGTGTCTGCTTACCGGTTCCGTGAGGCAGTGAAACAACACCGCGGACCATCTGGTTGGATTTCCTTGGATCAATACCTAACCTTACATCCAGGTCGACAGAAGCATCAAATTTTGTCGTTGTTACTTCTTTAACTAAAACGGATGCTTCTTTCAACGTATAGAGCTTGTCCCTGTCAACTTTCTCAAGGACAAGTTTACGGTTTTTGGTAAGTTTAGTCATTTCTCTTTAATTAATATTTACCGGGATTTCACCTTTGATGGTTATTCCCATACTTCTTGCGGTACCAGCTACCATCTTCATGGCTGCCTCAATTGTAAAACAATTAAGGTCTTCCATTTTATCCTGTGCAATTGTTTTTACCTGGTCCCATGTAATCTGTGCCACTTTATCCCTGTTAGGTTCTTTTGAACCCTTCTTCGACTTAGCGCTTTCCAGAAGCTGAACAGCTACCGGTGGTGTTTTTGTGACAAAATCAAATGTCTTGTCAGCATATACTGTTATAACGACCGGTATGACTTTCCCTGCTTTATCCTGGGTCCTGGCGTTGAATTGCTTACAGAAATCCATGATGTTAACGCCCTTTGAGCCCAGTGCAGGCCCTACAGGCGGTGATGGATTAGCTGCTCCGCCACGAATCTGTAACTTGATAAGTCCAGCAACTTCTTTTGCCATAATTTAAAATTTGCGTGTTTATTGCGAGTACATGACAGCTATTCAGGAAGCATTATAGTTATTATAACCGTCAATATCTTCTGTTAGTTTTCTTTTTCTACCTGCATAAAACTTAGCTCAAGCGGAGTTTTTCTCCCGAATATCTTCACCATTACTTTGAGCTTTTTCTTTTCTTCATTTACTTCTTCAATAATCCCCGTAAAGCTGTTGAACGGGCCATCGATAACTTTAACCGATTCACCAACAAAGAAGGGGACATTCAGTTCCTCGTCACTTGCATTCAGTTCATCTACTTTGCCAAGTATCCTGTTTATTTCAGATTTTCTGAGTGGTACAGGTTCTCCATCCTGTGATCCGAGAAATCCGATCACATTAGGGACATTTCTGAGCATATGGGGTATTTCGCCCACAAGAGCAGCTTCTACCAGTACATATCCGGGGAAGAAAGTTCTTTCCTTGCTTATTTTCTTTCCTGATCTTATCTGATATACTTTTTCGGTCGGGATAAGGACCTGTGAGACGAACTCTTCAAGTTTAAGACGTACAATTTCGCTCTCGATATATTCTTTTACTTTCTTTTCCTTCCCGCCAATTGCCCTGAGCACATACCACTTCTTTATATTCTCATCCATCTGAAGAGGTCTTCATTAATATAATAAACTGTATACAAATTCCATTATCCTGCTGAAGGCCAGATCCATCAGAGAAACGATCAGGGCAAATATCAGAGCAGCGACCATAACAAGGGCAGCGCTGTTCTGAAGTTCACTCCATGTAGGCCATGTTACTTTATGTACAAGTTCTGTAAAAGATTCCTGAAAATATCCTTTTAAATTCATATTACTGATATTTGGCACGGGAGGAGAGACTCGAACTCCCGACACCTGGTTTTGGAGACCAGTGCTCTACCAACTGAGCTACACCCGTTTTAAATATAAAATCGCAATATTCTGCGATTTTATATTATATTACTCAACAATCTCTGTTACTGCACCGGCACCTACTGTCCTTCCACCTTCACGGATAGCGAACCTGAGTCCGACATTTATAGCAACAGGGTAAATAAGATCAACTGTTATTGTGACATTATCACCCGGCATTACCATTTCAGTACCTTCAGGAAGAGTTATTTCTCCTGTTATATCGAGAGTCCTGATATAAAACTGCGGACGGTATTTATTATGGAATGGTGTATGACGTCCACCTTCTTCCTTCTTAAGAACATAGATTTCTGCCTTAAGTTTGGTATGAGGTGTAATTGAACCCGGTTTTGCAAGAACCATACCTCTTTTAATCTCTTTCTTGTCAACTCCGCGAAGCAGCAGACCTACGTTATCACCAGCTTCACCTCTGTCGAGGATCTTACGGAACATTTCAACACCGGTACATACTGTTTTACGTTTTTCAGCACCAAGTCCTATCATTTCAAGTTCATCACCAGTCAGAACAACACCTGTTTCAATACGTCCGGTAGCCACTGTACCACGTCCTGTGATTGAGAATACATCCTCAACCGGCATCAGGAAAGGTTTCTGGTTATCACGGGGAGGTATAGGAATATAAGCATCAACAGCATCCATGAGTTCCACAACTTTATCTTCCCATTTTGCTTCACCATGCATTGCACCGAGAGCTGAACCACGGATAACCGGGGCATTATCTCCGTCGAATTTGTAGAAGTTAAGAAGTTCACGTACTTCCATTTCAACAAGGTCAAGAAGTTCTTCATCGTCAACAAGGTCTACCTTGTTCATGAAAACGAGGATCTTGGGAACGTTAACCTGGTGGGCAAGAAGGATATGTTCGCGTGTCTGTGGCATAGGACCATCGGTAGCGGCAACGACCAGAATCGCACCGTCCATCTGAGCGGCACCTGTAACCATGTTTTTGATATAGTCTGCATGACCCGGGCAGTCAACATGTGCATAGTGACGTGTCGCTGTCTGATATTCAACGTGTGCAGTGTTTATTGTAATACCCCTTTCCTTTTCCTCGGGAGCATTATCGATTGAATCAAAATCCCTGATGTCAGAGAGACCTTTTTTGTGAAGGACCATGGTTATTGCTGCCGTAAGGGTAGTCTTGCCATGATCGATGTGACCGATAGTACCAATATTCACATGAGGTTTCGACCTGTCAAATTTTTCTTTTGCCATAACTACAAGCTTATTAAATTTAGTTTATCTGTTGTCAATTAAAATATTCATTTCTCCGTAGAGCCGGAGAGGGGAATTGAACCCCTGACCCCTTCCTTACCAAGGAAGTGCTCTA
>CAYQZL010000162.1:0-9423 GCA_964421975.1 uncultured Rikenellaceae bacterium | reverse complement strand
CGTCAGGTTTTCATCCTGGTAACAGGGGTTCGATTCCCCTATGGACTACAAAATAAAATCTGATCGCAATGATTATCAATGCTTTCGGATTTTTTATTGCCTGTTTTTCCCCACATCTTCTCCACCAGGATAAAAACTCATAAGGTTGTCGTGCTTTGCCATCCGTAGCTCTCTTTGACCTCCTAAGCATAGCGGAGGAGGTGGCGAAGGATGGCGGTCAGGCAGTCCTGCAGTCGTGCGATCTTATATCTTCGGACTTCTGACTCTATAAATATACCAGTATGCCAGCGGAATAAAGAACAGACTTACAAATGTCCCCAGTGACATTCCTCCTATAAGAGCCAGAGCCATGGGCCGCTGAAGCTCGGATCCGATACCTGAACTGAAAAGTATTGGCGCTGTTGATACAAGTGAAGCCATTGCAACCATTACTATCGGTTTTAATCTCCGGGAGCCTCCGGTATAAATCGCTTCCTTGAGCCCCATCCCTTCCTTTCGGAGATTATTGATGGTATCAACCTTTAGTATGGAGTCGTTGATAATAACCCCCGACATAACAATCAGTCCGATCATTGTCATAATGTTTATAGTACCTCCCCAGAGCTTCACAAGAAGCAACGCTCCGGCAATATCGATCGGGATCTCAAGGAGGACTATCAGAGGTTGTGTCAGCGATTCAAACTGGGCTGCAAGAATAAAATACAGGAGCAGCAGCGCCACGATCAATACTATTGCAAGCTCTTTGAAAAGTCTCTGACCTGATATAAGCCCGCCACTGAACCTTACATCAAGTGCAGGATCTTCCGTGACAAGCGCTCTTATCTCTCCCGTGACCTTTGAAGGTGAATTGGTTTCAATATTCATATTTAAAGGCACATACTCGCTGTGCATCCCTCCTTTTATTGTCTTATAATCATGTACCCTCTGTACCTTAACAACTTCACTGACAGGAACTGATATGTTTGTCTTACTCAGGACATACTCCGAGGATATAATATCGCTTATCTGCTTTTCTTTTCCCGACAGCACTATGGGAAGCAATTCATACGATGCCCTTAATTCACCGATATTGTTCTTGTTCAGCGATGTTTTCAGAGTGTTGTACATTGTCATCGCATCAATATCATACAATAGCATCTTGTCTGCATCGAGCCTCAGAAGTATTTTATCCTCCAGCGAAGGTGGAGTAATACCTGCATCCGGCCAGTTTTCCTGAAGCTTATCCACAATACCCGTCATCTGATCAACTGGAGGCACCTTTTTTCCCTTTATCAGGCTCACTTCGACAATAAGTGGCGATTCCGAGGCTGAAAAAATCTTTTCAAAAATATTCTGCTGCGGCTTTACATCAATGGTGGCTCCGGGATAATTATTACTTATAAATTCATAAGCATTTTTCTCAATATCATCCCGAAGCTGGTAATCGTTTGCTTTAACGTAAACCCTTGCCTGCGTGTATGACTGATCATAGTCACGGTTGAAAAGGAATTGCTGCTCCCCGATAAATAAATTTGTCTGCATGACGAGAGGTCTGGTGTAATCAACCATCTCCTTTATCCTTCTGAGATTCTCATTAATATCAATGTTCTCATTCCAGTCGACTGACACTACAATCTCATCCTGTTTTACCGCGGGGAATTTTTCCTTTTCCATGCTGATGAACTGCCACACCATCAGCAGTATTATCAGCAGGAATGTTATCATTGAAGCCCTGCGATATCTGAAGAAAAAGTTCATACCTGATTCATACCTGTTTTCCAACCCTTTAAAACTGATCTTTTTAACAAGCTTTGTCAGAATACCTTCCTTTTTGTTTTTGTAAATCAGATAATAAACGGTTGGAAGTAGTGTTATGCCTACAAGAAGAGAAACGCCCTGGCCGATAACAATTGCTATTGCCTGGTCGTAAAAGAGAGCTCCTGATATACCGCTGAGGAAAATCAGAGGGATAAAAACCGCGCATGTAACAAGTACCGATGAAATAAGCGGTGTTATCACTTCATTAGTACCCCTGATACAGGCTTCAACAAGCGAGAGTCCCCTGTCGATCCATTGTGTTATGTTTTCAATTATTACTATTGAGTTGTCAATCATCATCCCAATGCCGAGTATCAGTCCGGCAAGTGAAATAATATTGATTGATAATCCCACCACATAGAAGAACAGCAAGCTGATAACCAGGGTCGCAGGAATACTGAATCCTATAATAAGAGGTGACTTCGCATCTTTCAGGAAAAAGAACATGAGAAAGAAGGCAAGTATGCCTCCTGCAAAAAGGCTTTGCCTGAGGTTTGAGATTGAGTAATCGAGCAGTCTTGTCTGGTCCTGTGATATCTCAAAATCCATTTGCGGATAATCCTTTCTGAAAATATCTATCATTTCCGCCATCTTTTCTTCAAGAGAAGACATTCTGGCTGTCGATTCCTTGATTATAGCAAGTGAAATTGCTCTCACTCCGTCAGAATAATACAATCCCCCCGGTCTCTCCTGCCGTATTCCGATATCGGCAAAATCTTTTAGCTGCAAAAGCCTGTCACCTGATTTTATATAGATATTCCTTACATCCTCCGGATCCTTCAGATATGAACTGAACTCGAGGTTGTACAGGTATTTGCCGTCTTTTACCATTATGCTGCCGATATTGATATTATTAAGACTTACCGCCTGTGTAATATCATTTTCAGTAATACCCAGACTATGCATCTTTTTGCTGTCGGGACTGATATAAATTTCCCGTTTTATCTGTCCCGTTATATCGGCCATACCCACTTCAGGCAATTGTTCAATTCTTCTTTTAATGACTGTCTCAGCAAATTCGCTTAACTCAATGAACTTCTCCTCACCTGCATTTTCATCCGTAAGTGTTATATTTAGCAGAAAGACCGGTATATCGGTGGCGCTTGCCTTTATTATCCTGGGCCTCTCAAGATCACGCGGGAGGTTGTTCATGGCGCCGTCAATCTTTTCATTTACCTCCATGAAAGCAAGACTGACATCATTGCCAAACTTAAATCTCAGCCTTATAAGCGCACTTCCGTTTCGTGATTCGGATTGAATGTCATCAAGGCCGGGTACCTGCAGAAGGTTCCTTCGTAAAACGCTTACCACAGTGTTCTCTATCTCTCTGGCACTTACATCCGGTCGTGATATTGCAACCGTGATCTCGGGGATATCAATATCCGGCATCAGCGATACAGGTAGCCTGAGAGAAGCAACAACTCCAAGCATAATAAGTGCCAAGAAGGTCATTGTTACTGCGACAGGCCGGGTTATTAAGAATCTGACCATTTTCTTTTTTTTAAATATTTTCTTTTTTAACCACGGAGTTACACGGGGGATTTCACGGAATTACACAGAGTCTTGTGGTTTATACTCTGTGATCACCCGGTGTGACTCCGTGTAAATCCGTGGTTAATGGATTTAGCATCTTTTCTTAACATTATTGGTTGAAAAATAAATAACCCTATAAGGCTGAATATCAGTCCTCCGATGGTTCCTGCTGCCAGGGCGAACCAGAACCTCTCATCCTTTCCGGAAAGAAGAAAGGGAATAAGCCCTACAATGATCGAAAGTTTTGTGAGTATTATTGGAATAATCTTGCCATTGAACGCTTTTAGATATGCAACTCGTTCGGGAAGTGCAGGCTTATTCCGTCTTAAGCTGTTAAAATCATTAAGTATATAGAGTGTCGCATTTACGACTATTCCGCACAGCAGGATGAGCGCTGCAAAGACACCTTCATCAGCATTTATCCTGAAGATTTGAAAAGTGAGAAAGACGCCGATAAATGAAAATGGGATAAGGCTGATAACTGTGAAAGGCTGTTTGAAGGATTCAAGAAGAATTGAACAGATGAAATAAATTATCAGGATCACAAGAAAAATAAGGTAATAATTCGCTTTCCCCTGGTCCCACGAAAACCTGTATGATTCACTCTGTGCCGTGTAACCGAGAGGAAGCATTAAACTTGTCTCGTCAATATTTCTCTGAAGTATAATACTTCCTAGTTCATAGTTACCTATGAAATCATAGCCTACGGTAATAACATACTGTTGATCCTCACGGCTTATAGTGTTGTCAGTCACTTCTGTGGTAACGGTGGAAAAATCCTTCATTTTGACACTCTTGTCAGAATGTGTTCTGACCGGTGTGTTTATAAGGTTCCAGTAGTCATATTCATCAGCCTGAAGGGCCCTTATCGAAACAGGCGCCATAAAACCATTTATATATGCCGGATGAAAAGGAGATGAGCTTCTGGAATATCTCAGCGCTTCAGAATATGCCAGCGCAACATCCGAATTGTTTTCCGTCAGGTAATACTTATCCATGTCAAGCCTGTTCCTGTATACTTTCCTTGTGGGACTGATTATATATCCACTTGTTCTGGTACCAAGAAGGTAAACATCCTTTATCCTGCCCCTGCCGCTTTCAATGAGCCTTTCCTTTAAGGCGTTTGCATAATTGTAAAGCTCATCATAGTTATATCCTTTCATGGCAACAGAATATGTTGTACGGATATAGTCGCTGTAAACCTGGTTGCTGAATGCCTTTCCCACCCCGTAAACCGTTGCATGATAGCTGCCTATGCTGTTCATATAATCTTCGATCCTTATCTTCAGGATGAAAGGAAAGATTGAAAAATCATGTTCAGGTCTGAAGTTAATATTAACAATTGCACTCTCTGCACTGTAGATACTGGTTGTGAACATATCTATCTCATTATAAGCAGCCAGCATATTTTCGAGCCCCATGCATACATCATTAATGTCTTCGATGACAAGTCCCTGCTCACTTAGTCCAATATTAACGGTCAGACGGGTTCTCTGAACCTCTTCAGATCCTCCATAGTAAGAATAAAACCTGCTGTTCTTAACCTTGTCGTTAAATAGTTTGAATGTGCCTCCAAGCGCCTTGTTTATTACAGGTTTTACTTTCTGGACATATTTGCTGTTGCCAAGAGTCTTATTATAGAACTTCGCGAACCGGGTAAGATTTTCTTCCCTGAACTGCTGTGCACGATCTTTCGGAAGGGAGTCAGGCAGATAAAAAACAGGAAGGCCAAAGATCAGGATCGCGGCAATAATGAACACAGTCCGGTAATGAATTATGAAGTCAATGCTCCGGAGATAATGCTTCGAGATCTTTACAATCCTCCTTTTTCTTCTTATTACAAGTGCATTGTATTTTGGAGCAAGCCTGATCTTTGTAAGAAGCGACGGTATGAAAAAGAGAGCAACAGCCAGCGAAACAGCAAGGTTAATTATAACAACAGCAGCAAAATCCACCAGCGTGACTTTTGAGGCTTCATCGAGAAAAAATATGACGACAAGCGCTCCGATAGTTGTGAGTGTTGCCGCAAGAAGTGAGATGCCCACCTTCATGTTCCGCTGAAACCTGATATGGTCGGTCATCACTATGGTATTGTTTATGATAATTCCAAATGAGACTGTTATGCCCGCAAGAGAATAGAGATGTATCTCGAGTTTAAAGAGGTAATAGAAAATAAATGCAATGAAGATATTGGCTATAAGGCTGATGGCAATGATTAGCAGGTATTTTGTTTCTCGGCTGATAGCAAGGACAAAGAGCAGAAGAAGTACAACAGAAAGTACTGCACGAAAAATATTCTTCGATATCTCTTCTTTAATGAAAATAGTATTGTCGAGTGATGTTCTGATGCTGTACCCCGGTGGAAGTTCTTTCTTTATCCTTTCAATCTCTTTTTTTACGGCATCTGCAACTTTTATATTGTTAACATTTTTCCCTGCATTTACAGTGAGGTTTACCGTGTTAAGTCCGTTT
Organism: uncultured Rikenellaceae bacterium; assembly: GCA_964421975.1. Classification (GTDB taxonomy): domain Bacteria; phylum Bacteroidota; class Bacteroidia; order Bacteroidales; family VadinHA17; genus LD21. The sequence goes on along the minus strand of CAYQZL010000162.1, from coordinate 3,621 downwards.
ATCCTGTAATAGCTCTGTGGTCTCTGATCTTTCAGCTTTATCTTTGCAACATCCGTAAGATGAATAATACGGCCGGATGACTTTGCAACAGGAATGTCTTCCCATCTGAAGGCTTCTTTGTTATTGCCGGTAAGTGTGAGATAAGTCCGTTTAGTTGTTCCTACGGCCACAGTTTCGGTAGCCCCTCCTATTTCGAGTTCAAGAAGGTAATTATCTATTGCACTGCTTATCGATGATGAACTTACTCCTGTTGCCGAAAGCTTATCCTGATCATAGATTATCTCCCATTCGAGGGGTGTTGCGCCGAATATATTCACACTGTATACCCCCTCAACAAGTGATATAGCGGGTTTGATCTGCTCATCTGCAAGAGTATAGATATATGATGCGCTTGCATTTCCGTTTATCTGGAAGCTGAGTATGGCAGAGCCTGACTGGTTGGACGGCATATTCATTGAAATGACAGGATATGAGACCCTTTCAGGCAGTCTGCTGCGTGATTCCCTCATGAGTGATGCTACTTCAAACCTTTTTGCCCTCAGATCAACATTTTTATCAAATTCGACATTTATCTGTCCGCTTTCGTTATTTGTTATTGAAGATATTTTCTTAACTCCGGTAACTGTTGACAACACTCCTTCCAGCACTGTTGTGACATCCTGTTCAACAACCCGGACTGGAGCTTCAGGCCAGTTCCATGAGATTGTCAGAGAAGGGAGATAACGTGTAGGATTAAGCTGAACAGAAAGCAAAGGGATCATTGCCGCACCTGCAATGATCAGCATTACAAAAAGTATGTTGACTGTGAATGTGGAGAGGAAGGTACTGTATTGAGGCTGGTCTTTCATTCCTCCCTCACGACGGTTTCATGTGCAAGGTTGACATTGCCGCTGACAATAACCAGATCACCGGCCTCAAGTCCTTCCTTTACGGCAACACTTGTACTGTTCTCAGCCTCAACAGTGACATACTTCCATATTGCCAGTGAGTCCTGGCGTACAAAGATGACATCTTTCCCCTGTCTGATTACAAGAGCTTCTTTCGGAACAACGAGACGGTCAGGTACAGGTTTCCGGATGACTACCTTAACGTTCATGCCGTCGATGAGCTTCCCGTTATTGCGGAACCGGGCTTTAACCTTTATCATTCCGCTTTCATCTACCTGGGGATTTATCTGTGTTATCGTGCCCTGCAAGAAGGTACTGTCATTAATGAACGGGATAATACCCACAGACATATCCTTATCAATAAAACCATACTCAGATTCTATTACAGGGAACTCCACTTCCATCACCTCATCGAAAATAACAGTACAAAGGCTTTTATAGTTCTGGGAAGGATTCCAGCGCATCGCTTCGAGATTTGCAATGATCCCGTTTATTGGAGCACGGATACGGGTATTATTATAATTGTATTCCGCTTCTTTCAATGAAATTATTGCATTTTTCAATCCGCTTCGGATACTGGAAAATCTGATCTCGGCAGGTGAGAGCTTTGAAGTATCATCCGTAAGGTAAAAAGTCAGCAGATCTTTCCTGAAGTCAATCTCTGCTTTTTCAAGAACTTCTCTGGCTTTCATTAATTGGGTTTCATATTCAAAATCCTCTATTACAGCAAGAAGATCACCCGACCTTACCTTTTGCCCATTTTGAATATATAGTTCAATTATAATACCGTTTACCTTAAAAGGAACTACGGCTTTTTTCGAGGACCAGGCTTTGCCGTTGCTTATCAGTTCGTGATAAAATGTTGAAGGTTCAAGCTTAAGGGTCTTTACTACAACAGCTTCGGGACGAGATGAGCGGCGAGCCATTTCTTCGAGGTTTTCGGCTGTTTTAGATTTGCAGGAAAATAGAAATACTATAGCTAGTAAAGAAATATATATAACTCTCAACTTTATCATTATCAGTACCTTTTAAAGAGTTTTATATTAATGACTTATAAATTTAGAATTTTTTTCGGATTTGGCAATTTTTTTGACTAATAATTTCGTTAAAGAAGTGATCTGGCAGGATAATTCATTCATTTATTCAATCGGCCAGGTGCTTTTACAGGTGATAGAGGCATCTTCTTTTCAAAATCATAAAGAGTTTGGATCTTAAGATTTAATAGTTCGAGCTTATAAGAAATTAGTGAGTTTGTATAAATCAATTGCTTCTCAGAAAGTTGGTTCTGATACATATTCAGATCCATACCTGTCAGATCACCATTTTTATATTTCTCAAGATTAAGGTCATAAGTTAGCTCTGCATTCCTCTCATTTTGAAAGGCTATTTTAATCTGATCCTGCAGGTTTCGAAGATTTCTGAATACATTTCGTATACTCATGATTATACTACTCTTTTCCTCTTCAAAGCTTGTTTTTTCAATATCTATTGAGGCTTGCGATGCTTTTATACGGGATTTTCTTTCACCCCAGTCCCACAGTGGTATTGTAAGAGACAGAGTTACATTTTCATTATTGGAAGGATTTGCATAAACATCTGAAACCCTTTCATTATCTCCAAATAACCCAATTGACACGTTGAGGTTTCCTTTGAATTCATTAAGAGACTTTGTCTGGATCAGATCGAATTGGGAGTTCTCAATAGCAATTTCTCTTTGTCTTAGTTCCATTCTGTTAGTAAGTCCCTGGTCAATGGCAAAGACGATATCAACCTGAACAGTATCGATTTTAATATCGGGTGTAACAATAACATCATCATACAAACTCATACCGATGAGCATTTTAAATTCATCTTTTGCATTTTCAAGTGCAACCTGCTTGTTCTTAAGATCCGATTTTGCTGTTTCAAGGTTAAGCTCCGCCTGCAATAATTCTTCACGCGCTGATAATCCTGCATCTACTTTCCTCCTGGTAACTTCATACCCAATTTGCATATTGGAATATGCCTGTTCGGCTATATCCAGACCTCTCTGCTGCTGATAAACATAATAGAATGCCTGCGATACATCTTTTTCAAGCGAAAGTACCCTTATTGCATAATTTAGCTGTGAGTTCTCAAGGGCAAACTCAAGCTCCCTGAGCATGAGTTTAGTCCTGTTATAGGTAAAGAGAGGTTGGCTAAGATTCAGGGTTAAATCATTGCTGAATCCTTTTGTTGTCACATCCGAGTATTCCGAATAAGAATCTGTATAACCAAACCTGTTTGTAAGCGAGAGCCTTGCATCAGTCATTAATATGGGCTGGGAAACAGTAAAAAACCCATAACTCTCAAAAGATTTTATTGTATTCCAATCAGAGATCAATTCATTGAATGAACGGTTCTGACTGTAATTTACCGGATTCAATGTCAGAGAAAAATTGGATTTTAATGCAGCATTCTGAGCATTAAGATTTTCCCTGTTTCGGATAAGGTTCAGTTCAGCCTTTTTAACTGAATGAGAGTTGGATTCCGCAATATTCATAGCTTCACGTAGTGTAAGACTTTTCTGTGCATGGGAATACAAGGTATGGCTCATCACAAAAAGCAGAAAATAAATATATTTTAATGAATAATCAATTCTGTTTTTACTTTTCATATTAGCAACCTGGTTTTAAAAGTGCAGTTCTAAATATTAATACAGGGGAGTGATGTCAAAGTCATTGTACTTTTTAATTAAAAAGACCTTTGCATAAAT
>CAYQZL010000161.1:0-9487 GCA_964421975.1 uncultured Rikenellaceae bacterium | reverse complement strand
ATATCTTCCGGAGCATATGTTCCGCCGCTGAGAAGACCATAATGAGAAAACATGTCGGGCCGTGCCAGGGTTATTGTTTTGGTTTCCATCCCACCCATCGATAGCCCGGCCATTGCACGATGAGGTTGATCTGCAAGAGTACGGAAACTGGCATCAATATAAGGGATCAATTCATCGATAAGAACTGTCTGAAATGGCTTAATGTCAAAATTTTTCAAACCTCCCATTTTAACATCATTGGTCATACCATATGTCATTACAATGAGAAAAGGTTTGATCTTGCCATCTGCGATAAGGTTATCCATTATCAGGTTAGCCCGTCCCTGGTTAGTCCATGCCGTTTCATCCTCCCCCCAGCCATGCTGAAGGTAAAGAACTGGGTAGCGGGTCCTTTTACTCTTGTCGTAATCCGGAGGAGTATAAACAAACGCCCTCCGGGAGGTGTTTGTACTTCCGGAGGGGAACAGAATCTGCTGCACCCTGCCATGAGGCACATCCTTAAGCGCATAGAAATCCTGGTCATGAGCAGGGATCTCTATGCCGCTTTCCCAGCGTGTCGAGCCATAGAAATTCAATGTCCCGGGATCATTAAACACACCTCCGTCCACTGTCAGATGGTAATAATGGAATCCTTCGTCCAAAGGTCCGGCTGTTGTTCCTGTCCATGAACCGTCCTCAGTCTTCAGGAGTGGCGTTCCACCCCTTGTCCCGCCAGGTCCAAGGCTTACAACAATACTTTTGGCATCAGGTGCTTTAATCCGGAATCTTGCATAACCCTGTGAGTTGACCTGAGGATATTCCTGCCCCGGCTGGTTAAGGGTTGAAGGTCTGAAATCTTCTGTTATTGCCGGCTTACCGGTCTGAGCTGAGCATAAACCTCCTGCTGTCAGCAAAGCAGTTAAAACAAATAATTGTCTGATTTTCATTTATTGACTGGTATATTATTGTGATTTTGAACAGTTATATCAGATTTAAAGTATGTGGTCAATTCCGGATCAAAATGAGAATTGTAATTTTCTGAATAAGAAGAAACTCTATTTTGCTAATTTTTCTGACTCAAAATTAAATATTTTTTCAGTTCGTTAATTGCTGCATGCCGGTGAGAACTGCAATATTTGATCTGCTAAACTTTGTTAAACCACTAACAGGGGATAAGTCCAGATCCTGCAAAATATTACTTAAACTTAGCTTTTTATCTTCAAATTATCTCTTTAAGGTATCAATAGCACTTAAATTAGCAACTAATTGCTTGGTTTACATTATTATAGTCTGGGGCGACCCCTATATAAAACAAGGAGGTGCCAAATAATCCCCACCTGAAAAAAAAGAAGCATTGTTGCTCTGCAGAGGGTCAGAACATCCTGTGTGAGTTTGAAAAAGTGACAAAATTCAAAATAACGTAAACAAAATAACTTCTGTTATGTTAAAATATAAATGAAATAATTCTAAAATTCAAAGCCATGAAAACTAAGCTACTTCTGTTTTTAGTATTTTCTTCCCTGCTATCCGTTTCGAGAGCTCAGACATTTCAGGACTTACCCGGCAACGAAGCAGATGGTGATTTTCCTTCGAAATGGGATTTGATTGAGGGAAGTGCAGAGATCAGAACCTTTGACGGTGGTAAAATAATCTATTTGTCAAACAATGCTATCATAACCCCGCTTTTTGACAGCAAGAATTATCTTTCCGAAAAGTTCTCATTAGAGTTTGATGCGTATTTTGATATGGCAGGGAAACCGCATGGAAACTACGAGATCAGATTTTGGAGTGGTTCAAAACATGGAAATATTTCAGACCTGAGCAGCAAGGGATTCTATAATCCTGTTCAGATATTTAGCAATGGAGTGCGTGTAACAGGCAGGATTAATAGTGAAGATGTTCGGGTACTGGTTGACAAGAAATCGTTCGAAGCTCCGAACAGTGTATGGCGACTTGTAAAACTGGATTTTAACAAGGGTGCAATGAAAATATCCATTGACGGTGAACAGTTTGTAAATATGCCCAATTTCAGGTACAAACCTGAGATGGTTTCCATTGGAGCCACGGCATCTGAACGTATTTCAGAAGTCTACAGGGCCATTAAAAACATCAGGATCGAAGGAATAAGTGCTACAGACATAGCCCCTGCCGGAACCAGAATTGTGGTGGTGGTTGATAACGAATCCAGTCAGGTTAAAAATATTGAACTCCTTGAGAATATGCAGGAAGCCGGAGTAGTAAAGGCAAAATATCCGAACAGTACTTTTTACCAGGGTATGCTTTATGGTAACTATGTTATCCAACCTTTAAAGAGTTCTGTTATTTCTATAAATTCGAACCAAAAGTATTTGCCGGGTGACCATTTTCTTCCGGGTGATCACTTTCTGCCCGGTGACCATTTTCTTCCGGGTGACCACTTTCTTCCCGGAGATCATTTTCTTCCGGGTGATCACTTTCTTCCCGGAGATCATTTTTTGCCAGGTGATCACTTTCTTCCGGGAGACCATTTTTTACCGGGAGATCATTTTAATATGATCAGTATTAAGACAAAAGTTATATCCAGTAAGGATGGGAAACTAATTTTAATAGTGGAATAAAATGATTACGAAAATTCTATATATAAGCATTATCTTTCTTTTAATTTCCGGAAACGGTTATTCACAGATTCTGGGAAAATTGAAAGAAACGGCCAGGCAGGCTGCAGAAAGGGCAATCCTCAAAAAGACGGATGAAAAAGTTACTGAGGCAACAGGGAAAATAATCGACGATGTTACCGGAAGTGACAAATCGGGCATGAATCCTGTGGAAGAGACTGAACCAGTGGCTTTTTCAAATCCTTCCAAAGAGATTAATCCGGAGATAAAAAGGGCATTTTATACACACGATGTTATCGTAAAGACCTTCGACAAGGAAAAACAGGCCTACACAACCACTTATTTTGATTCCGGGGAGCTGGCTATGCGGTCAGACTGGAAAGATGCCAGTACCGGTAAAGCCAGAACAATGTATATTGACAGTGAGGGCTATTACATTTCTTACAACGAATCTAAAAGACGCTACGAGAAAACCAACCTGTTGAGTTCGGGAGTAATGTCAATGATGGCGCCCTCTATTATGGTGTCGGCCTACAAACTGCCGGCCGGTCCTTTTTGGGACACCTCTGAAATGCTTGATGATCAGGGGATCAAACTCAACACTTTCTTATATATTGAATTTGCCTTCATATACAATCCGGATCACTTCAGACAGGAAATGTACAGCAGCGATTACACAGAGTCACAGGTGAGTTGCAGAGGAGATCAGACCTGTACCCGTTTCAGCATTAATGATCCTGCCTACACGGGAAGTTATATTCTTTTCGACAACAAAAACCGTCTGGCCGAAATAAACGTCAGACTTAAAGATGACCCCAGTTTTGGTTCTGGAGAAGGGAAGCTGGAGTTTTTTTACGAACCATGTGAAGTATACCTCCCGGCAGCAACGGAAGTGAAGCAGCCCTTCCAGGATCTGTTAATGAAAGGATCGGATTCAAATAATCGTTAATCTGATTTCAGTACGCAAAAGATGAGAGACAGAATTTTGGAGTTTTTCTTGATTCGTCTCCTGACTGCTTCAGATCTTTCCAATAAAGAGATCGTTGAATCCATGTTTTCGGTGTCGGCTTTGTATCCCCTGTCATATAGAGTTAACTAAAAAATGGTCTATGATGCATTTTCAACAAATTTTGGGATCAAGACAAAACAGAATTGATTAAATTTGTGAAAAATATTAATATGAATCTTCAGACCGAAAAATTGGGCTTAATTGAATGGATATCAAAGTTAAATGATACTTCAATTATTGAGAAGCTTAAATCAATTAAGGAGGATTATTCAAAATCTAAGGATTGGTGGGACACGCTGAAAAAAGAGGAACTTGAATCTATTGAAAGAGGGCTTAAAGACCTCGCGGAAGGTAAAATTCACGCTCACGAAACAGCCAGGAAAATATATGATAAGTATTTATAAAATCATCTGGTCTGATGAAGCGTACAAAAACCTGCAGAATATCGTCGACTACCTTGGAAAATTTTGGACTTCCAGAGAAATAAGAAAATTCGCAAAACTTCTTGAGAAGCAACTAATCTTAATTAAAAGGAATCCTGCCCTTTATCCTTATTCAAATAAGTCACGAAGTATCCGTAAATCCGTTCTCACCAGGCAGATTACCCTCTATTATAAGATAATGGATACAGAAATTCACTTAATTACATTATTTGATAACCGGCAAAGTCCGGACAAGCTGAAATTGGAATAAAGCGGGAATAGACGTTAGTTGCAAAAGCCGGTGACTCTGACCGGCTTTTGCAATAAAGAGTATTGATAGAAACATTTAAACTATTTTCCCCAATTCATCCTTCATGGCAGGTCGTTTAGCAAATTGCACCATCAGCTCGTTTATCAATAATCTGGACAGGGCTTTCCCTCCGGGTAATTCTGACATCTTTTTAATGTGTGTCGCTATCTCATGGTATTCATTTCTGTTGGATGCTCCTTCCGCTTCCTTAACTATGGCATTATTATACATCCGGATTAACTCCGGAGCATACTCCTTTTCCAGGTAACGACTGTATTGCAACAATTCATGAATGTTTGCATATTTTTGCAATAATCCGAACAGTTCTCCCCACATCTTTTCTTCAATATAGACTGCGGCAAGATGGCCGGGCAAAGACCGGAAGAGGAAATTCCCTCCTTTTTCATTCTTCTTATGCGTGTTAATGATTTTCTCCAGTTCGCTATTCCATTTTTCTTTTCCGAAAGTGGATTTATAATCACGGTAATATTTCATTTCATAGCGACCGGAATAATACAGGTCGTTAAGAATTATTCTCAGCTCTTTTACGTTATTCTGCTTTTTATAAATATCCGTCAGCATCTCTTTCCAATCAGTAACTACCCCTGCGTAATTATCCTTTAACGCGATGTCTATACCTTCCCGAATGAGACGGATGGCCTCATCGAATTTATGTTCTGCAAGGTTCTTTTCAACAATGATTTTTCTGAAATCATGAATATGCATATTGGCAGCGATAATATCGAAGACTTTTTCTTCCTGTCCTGATTTTTTAAGAATATCCATCTTGAGCATTAGAAAATTTCGTGATCTGTATTCCTTTGACCATCCTTCCTCCATACCTGCCTTTTTTAACTGATCGTCAAAAAATTCAAGTACCTGTCCTGTTCTTTCAGGTGAATCAGCAGCCTCCACCAGTAAGGGGTAAAGTTCACTTGAACACCCATAATCAGCATAATCAGGATTTCCGGCTTCGCGAAGCAACCAGTCGAATATTTCTTTCTTTAAAGCAGATTCCTTATCGGATGAAAGGATCTTAGAGATAATTTCGAATGAATCGTTTATTGCACCACCGCAATCACCGTCCGAGTCATCGATGTATTCAAAGGCGCTGACACACTCCGTTGCAACAGCCGCCGCAATGTAAAAAGCTTCCGTATAGATATTCTTGTCAAGGTATTCATCTGCTTTGGCGAGAAGATCATAAACCTGGCTGATGGTTCCGGAGACGTGATGATAATCTATGTATCCATTCCTGCCTCCTGCTGCAGAAAATATCCCCTGTATTATTTTTCTGTATTTCTCACGATTAATCGTGTCATCATACTCTGAAAAGTGCAACAAAAGCTTGTTCCTGAAATCTTTATTCTTAACAGCATATTCCGTTAGAAAATCTCTTAAATCATTTTCAGGAACAGTTCCGATAAGATTTTTCCAATTGCTTTGTCCTGTTGATCTTTTCTCAGGTAGCTTCTCCGCTTTCTCCTCTCTTATGCGGTACAATACGGCCACTACATGCTTACATATTTCACCCTCAAACGGGCAATTACAGGCATACTTCAGGATTGCATCATTTTGGCCGAGCCTGATATCGACTTCATAATCGTCGTTCCCTTCCACAATTGCAAACCATTGTCCATTATCCATTCTCTGCAGATCAGTAACTGCACCATCCTTATAATAATTTTGACCACGTTTCAGAACTACCTCTGAGATACTGTTTTCGAAATTTTTTAAATACATATTCTTATGGTTTGATTATGTTACGCCCCTTAAGGGCTTCGTTATTTTCAATTTAGCCTGAAATCTTCCTGACGCAGTAAAAGAATGCAAACAAAAATATCCAAATTACTTAAGTTAAGAGATAATCCGAAATGAAATAATCTTTCAGTTTTATCTGGTTTATTACGTCTAATTTATAATCACCAACTAGTCAGTAAGTCATTCCGGCAGGATTACTGAATAATTATTATAAATCATTTCCTAACAAAATATCTTAGAAATCATATCAGACTTTTGTACCTTTGAATTCAGTCTCTCGCTGTAACAGATATATTTTTATTTTTACCTCCAGTTATGGACACTGACACTGACACAAACCAGGATCTTCAGTTAGCATTCGATTTTGTAAAATATACAAACCGTAACATCTTTCTTACGGGAAAAGCCGGCACTGGAAAAACTACATTCCTGAAAGACCTGAAACAATTATCCCCGAAAAGGATGATTGTTGTTGCTCCGACTGGTGTGGCTGCAATAAATGCAGGAGGCGTTACAATACATTCTTTTTTTCAGTTGCCTTTCCATCCTTATATCCCTGCGTTTTACCTTCCGGATAACAACAGTACCGGCCAGTCAGATCAGAACGATCCGCCCGGATATAAAATGAGCCGCGAAAAGATCAGCATTATTAAAAGTCTCGACCTGATCATCATTGATGAGATAAGTATGGTGAGAGCTGATACTCTTGACGCTGTAGATTCAGCATTGAGGAGATACAAGGACCGTTTTAAGCCCTTTGGCGGTGTTCAGCTGCTCATGATAGGTGATCTTCAGCAGCTTGCTCCTGTTGTTAAAGACGAAGACCGGGAAATAATCGGTGAATATTATGATTCATTTTTCTTCTTTGGAAGTAAAGCTCTCTGCAGTACCGACTATTTGACAATTGAACTGAAACATATTTACAGGCAGAATGACCAGATCTTCATTGACCTTCTTAACAGGATACGCGACAATAAGGTTGATCAGGATGTGCTGACTGAACTGAATAAAAGATATATTCCTGATTTTGATGCTGATTCCGGAGGGGGATATATCACTCTTACAACCCATAACTACCAGGCTCAGGAAATAAATGATCTTAAGCTTGACAAGCTGCCGGGCAAACCTCATAAGTTCAAAGCCACTATTAAAGATGAATTTCCGGAATTCTCTTACCCTAACGCCAGTGAACTGATCCTTAAGACCGGAGCCCAGGTGATGTTCGTTAAGAATGATCTGTCGGCTGAAAAGCTTTTCTTTAACGGTAAAATTGGAAAGGTGAAATCATTTGAGGACGACATAATTGTTGTTAAATGTCCGGAAGATGATTTCAACATCAGGGTTGAGATGGCTGAATGGCAGAATGTGAAATATTCCATCAATGAGGAAACCAAAGAGATTGAGGAGACAGTTATAGGAACCTTTACACAATTTCCTCTCAGATTAGCCTGGGCGATTACTATTCATAAGAGTCAGGGTCTTACTTTCGACAGGGCCGTGATTGATGCATGCGCTGCTTTTGCACACGGACAGGTTTATGTGGCGCTCAGCCGGTGCAGGACATTGGACGGACTTGTCCTGAGCAGCCGTATAGGCAGGCGAAGCATTATTGATAATTTGGCAGTGTCAGACTTTATTAATGGTTCGCTTCAGAATCAGCCTGACCGGAACCAGCTGAATGAATCAAAAAAAGCTTACCGCCGTCAGCTACTTTCAGAGCTCTTTGATTTTTCTGAACTGACGAACAGACTCAATTATTGTATTAAGATAATCAGGGAACACAGCGACAAATTATTGGGAAATCCACTTGAACAGCTTGAAAACATTTTATCTGCTGCAAGGACAGATCTCACTGAGGTCTCTGAAAAGTTCCGGCTTCAGCTGAAAATCCTGTTCAGCAGGGAATCTGATGATGGACCAAATGATCTCCTGCAGGAAAGGGTAAAAAAAGCAGCTGTATATTTTTCTGATAAACTCGAAGCTGACTTTAAGGAGATACTTGCAGGTTTTACCGTGGAAACAGATAACAGGACGGTTCGTAAATCAGTTAGTGAAGCCCTGGAAGGTACAAGAAAAGCAGGATTCATAAAGCTTGCCTGTCTGAATGTTGCCAAACAAGGTTTTGAGACCGGCAGATATCTTGATGCCATGGCAAAAGCGGCTATAGATATTCCTGCAGTCAAATCTCATACCAGTAAGACTGTGGAAGACAGTTCCGGAATTATTAAACATCCCGCGTTATTAAAGCAGCTTAAGGAATGGCGTAATACGAAATCTAAGGAAACTGATCTTCCTCATTATATGATACTGCCTCAGAAAACAATGGTCACTCTGGCAAATTTTGTACCTCAGTCAATGCCTGCTCTTAAAAAGGTAAAAGGTATGGGTACAAAGAAATCAGAAAAATATGGTGAAGAGCTTCTGGACATAATTATATCATACTGCACAAAGGAAAATATCGAAGCGCCTGATATACCCCTCGTTGAGAAAAAGAAAGAAAAAAAGATTAAAGAAGACACTAAGAAAATCAGTTACAATCTCTTCAGGGAAGGAAAGACCATTGCACAGATAGCAGAGGAAAGGAGTCTGAGTATTAATACCATAGAAGGACATCTGACATATTATGTTGGATCAGGTGAAATTCCAGTCACTAAATTTGTATCACAGGAAATTATTGACCTCATTGCGGATCAGGTTGAGAGAACAGGAGATTTTAAACTTGGGCCTGTCAAAGAAGCTCTGGCAGACAAGGTTTCATGGAGTGACATAAGATTTGTGATCAGCCATCTCAATTATCTCAGAGACAAGCTTAATATGGAATCAGGGACAATCAGGTGAAGCTGCAATAACGCGGTTGTCGGGCCTTCAGTAATTCTTTTAGTGTGACAAATTTACAACTTCATCAATGCAAATGACTGATCTTTTAACAAATCCTGCTTTACTTTACAGTTACCAGATTTCTTTTTCTCAGTTCTTCGACGGCATTTTCCCATGGTCCTCCGCTTCCCCACAGGTAATATGAAAAATACATCACCGTATTCATCGGAATCCGTACCCATGGCTGAAATTCAACATAGTAATGGGGTGCTTCAATGTTGCCCTGGCTGGGAGGAAGAATATCCCCCGGAGTGCAGAAGTACATATGCAGGAAGACCGGTTGCGCCACGGGAAATGCACCTGCAAAGGCAATATCTTCCATGGTGTCGTGACCGGCATTCCATCCTTCTTTCAGATCAAAAGCCCAGCCATATTTTTGTTCATTAAGACTTACTGCAAATACTTTGCTGTCATTAAAGTGCTCTAGAACTGGTTTTAAAAAACCTTTTTGTGGAATTACATCAGTATTTAATAGAACAAATATGTCACCTGTAATACTTTTTACTGCGTAATTTACAGTTTTTACAAAACCTTT